>JBJEYK010000098.1:0-8099 GCA_051886775.1 Candidatus Ventricola sp.
AAACTGCTTCTGGGTGGTCAGGGTCAGGTGAATCATCCGTTTGCTTTTGTCCGTGAGCTTTCGCTCGCATTCAATGGCGTTGTCCAAAGCATTGCCAAACAGGGAGCATATATCCATGGTGTCCATAAAGCCCAGGGGTTTGCCGTCCGCTACCACGGTCAGATCAATGCTGTGCTTCTGGCAGTTCAGGCTTTTTCCGGTGAGCAGGGTGTCCAGAATGGAATTGCCGGTTTTGTTCTGGGCTTCGTAGGCTTTGATGTCCTCTTCCATTTCGTCCAGCCACCGGTTGCGAACAGCCGGGTCGGTTTCCGCCCGCAGCGCGGAAATCTGGTGCTTCAGATCGTGATATTTCCGATTGATCATGTCTATCGAGTCCCGGCCCAGACGGTACTGGGCGTACTGGCTTTCCAGAATGGACTGCATGGCGCTCAGTTCCTGCCGGGCCCGGTTCTGCATTCGCTGCAGATGGTAGGCATACAGGATTGTCACGCCGCACAGGTCGGAGAAGGTTCGGATGTTGTTGATCTCGCTGGCATACTGTCCGCTGAATGGGGTGCGCTTGACATAGAAGCTGAGGTTGCTGATTGCAAACACACAAATACCCATGATGGCGGTTGTCACCAGCTCATGGGGCGTAATCATCAGGCGTTCTTCTCTGGGGCTGCACCGCCGCTCCAGCAGAGTCATGACCAGAAAAACACTGCCATACACCAGCAGCAACAGACCGTAGCGCTGCCACCAGATTGCGTGGTTTGACGGCCATAAATAACAGTGAATCTGCCATTCCAGAGATGCCGCGAACTCCGCCAGGATAAACGCCCGGACGCAGGTATAGGCACAGGCCAGAAAATCCAGGTCACACAGCACCAGCAGCAGGCCCAGCATCATCCCCGCCGCCACAGCCATGCAGGGAATCCAGAAAAAGATGGGCAGCTCACCGGTCAGCTCCAGAAAGGTGCATTGACAGACCAGTGCCCCGGCACAGATCAGGTAATTCCATTTTACCGGGACACGGGGCTTGAATTGAAGCGTGAAAATCATGCAGGCCATCCATTCGGCAATGCCGGTATAAATCCGGGGGATGTCCAAAACAGCAGCGTTCACAGTACGGCACCTCCCACATAGTTGATCAGCGCTTCCATAAATTCATTCTTTCGGGTTCTGCTGATCAGCAGCTTCTGCCCATGGACAAGGGCGCATCCATCCTGAACACTGTCCACATGCCGCAGGGACACCAGGTAACCCTTGTTGCAGCGAAAAAAGGAGTAAGCCTGGAGCCGCTGCTCAACGTCCTTCATGGTGCCGCCCAATGTGAAGATACCGGATTCCGTGTGAAAGATCAGGTCGTGATCCCGGCTTTCCACATAGTAGATGGTATTCACATCCAGCTTCTGCATCCCTTCCCGGGCGTTCAGTACCAGGTAATTCTTTGCCTTACTCTTGACCCTGCCCACCGCACGGCTGAGACGCTGGGAAAAGGGAAAGTAATGGATGGGTTTCAGAATGTAGTCAAAAGCCCCCACCTCATAGCCCCGGATGGCGTACTGGGCCAGATTGGTGACGAACAGCAGCACCACCTCCGAATCAATGGCGCGAAGCCGTTTGGCAACCTCCATTCCATCCAGCACCGGCATGGAGATGTCCAGCAGGATCACATCGAACTGCCCTTTGAAGCTGTTCAGAAATGAAATGCCGTCTGCGAAAAAGGAAACATCCCATTCCTGCCCGTAGTCCTGGGTGTACCTTTGCAAATAGTCCCGCAATTTTTCTGCATAGACTGCCTCGTCCTCAACAATCGCAATTCGCATGGTTTTCCCTCTCTCATTCTGTTATGAAGGATTCCGCACCCAGGGCGCGGGATCCTGCTGTAAGGCCTGGAGCTGCGCGGGGAAGGAGTCAACAGAAGCCGGACATGTATATTGCCTTCCTCTTCCGTCCGGGAGGCGAAGGTCCTGCTTTCTGCCTCATAAATCCGGGCAACCGTCTCAGTTGCAAAACGCTTCCCGTTCTCGGCTGGAAACACCTGTTTGCTTTTTCCTTTGAAATGGGTCAGATTGCAAATGTCTTCGCCTTCCAGTCTGCGGATGGCGGAATTGACGGTTTGCTTGCTGCTGCCGGATTCCTGATAAATTCCGCCGGTCAAAAAGATTTCCCAAAGGCTGTGGATTTTATTTTTCAGTTCACCGGAAATCCTGTTTTCTGGTAGCTTCATTTCATTTTATCACTCATTTTGTCATACGACAAGCAAAAAATAGCATTTTTCCGGAATGCAGTCGGTTTTGTTTCGTTTGTGGACTGCTTTTTCAACGGCAACCTGACCTTCCGGGAAGCCGGCTCCATCGGCGGGCAGATGGTCAAGAACGTATGCCCCACACGAACCCAAAATTATGTCAGAAATAATCGGATTTTGGCAGGGCATGTACAGGCTGTGCAATACATAGACTCAATAACAGTATAGGCTCAAACTCATGAAAAACAGGGATGCCTCCACATTGGAAGCATCCCTGTTTACTTTTGCTTTAATTTGCATACTTTTTTAGTTCTGCAAGCCGAAGCAGGAACATTTCCCGCTCCTGATCCATACCGTCAAAGATAGTCAAGTCTACATCCCGAATCTGCCGCAGTCCGATTGCCTGGACTGCTTCGATAGCCGCCTCTCTCTGAGTCAGCTTTCGGGGAATAACCGTCTGACAGTTGGCTCCGTCCAGCTTATCGTATTCCTGAAAGCTCATATTAAAGTCCATGAGGGGATACAGGGAAACAGGCTGGTTGGTTTCGTTGTCGATCAGGAACCCCCAGTTTTCCGGGTGCCGGTCTGTGTTGCCCACCAGATAGTCCAGAATGTTCATGCCGTAGTAAACAACAGGATCCAGTCGAATACACTCTTCAATCGTATCCAGATCGTTGTTGATGGCATAGACATCGTAAGCCATCTTGGACACCA
The DNA here is from genome assembly GCA_051886775.1 of Candidatus Ventricola sp. Taxonomy (GTDB): domain Bacteria; phylum Bacillota; class Clostridia; order Christensenellales; family Aristaeellaceae; genus Ventricola. Next base: position 2,945 of record JBJEYK010000098.1, read on the forward strand.
TGGAATACCGTTTAGAAGTCACGATGGTACTTTGGGTCACCACTTCCCCCTCGTAGAAGTATTCTTCATAGGCAACTTGCGGAATATCGAAGCACTGGCAGATCTTACTTGCCAGCAGCTCCCGGCGAACCACTTCTTCACCGCCATCTTTCAAAAGGCGGAACTCGTTTCCTATTTGAATCCAAGCCTTGGGGAAGCAGCCCTTTGTAGACAAATCCGGTGCAAGTTCCCTGTTGGTTACAGTTAAATTTACCCTTCAAAGGGAGTGGAATGATGGCTTCGTTCAATGGATTGTCATAGAGGTTCAATTCCGCAATCCTTATTCCGCAATATGGTAGATAATCTCGCTATGAAGCCAGCCGTGAAAGCGTACAGCTCATCAATGAGAAGTACCATGACCTGAAAAACCTGATCGGAAGCATCCAGAATGTGCTGCCCAAGGAGGAGCTGAATCGCCTGAGCAGCTCCATTGACCGCTATGACATTCAGGTGCATTCGGGGTTTGAGGTGCTGGATGTGGTACTGACAGAGAAAATGAACCTGTGTTTGCAGCGCGGGATTGGCATGACCTGCAGTCTGGGGCAGACGGATTTCAGTTTTCTGGATGAAATGGATCTTTATGCCCTGTTCAACAATGCCCTGACAAACGCAATCAATGCTGTGTCCTCCATGCCGGAAGGGCAGGAGCGGTATATTCTGCTCTCCACCAGTCAGGACAACAACATCATCACCATCCACGTGGAAAATCCCTGCAATGGGGATATTCAGTTTGTCGATGGAATCCCTCAGACCAACAGGGACCCGGACTGGCATGGATTTGGAATGAAGAGCATGGTACGTACGGCAGAAAAATATGGCGGGGCCCTGTCAGCCAGCCGGGAAAACAGCTGTTTCCAGCTGGATATTCTGCTGCTGAATCAGACAGAAGCTCCGGAAGAATAAAAAGCACCGAAAGAGTGTCGTTGGTATCATCCATGGCCTCAAAGACACATCAACAGGCATCGTATTTGATTCAAAAATCTCCGAAGAATAACCATTGCCGATTTGGCATAAGCATGGTACTATTACTATAATGATAGAATACGATCCGAGGAGGGACAGCTATTATATTGTACAGTAATGATCATCATCCAGAGTTGATACATCGGCTGTGTTTCTACATGATGACCATTGTGGGCAGCGAATGGGTGGAGAGTCAACTTGCGCCTGGAGCAATCATTGGTGATATGATCAATCCAACAGAGATCGGGAAAGGGAGGGAACCAGCCGATGAGGAAAATGCGAAGGGGTGCTTTTGCCGCTGTGCTCGCGCTCGTGCTCGTGCTGGCGCTGTGCCGACCGGCCGGCGTGCGGGCACAGTGCTCGCTGATCGTCAGCCCGCAGGAGCTCGCGCAGCTGCTTGACGAGCAGCCGGAGGCGCTGTATGTCGACCTGCGCAGCGAGAAGGCCTACAACCAGATGCACATTCCGGGCTTTTCGCTGCTGGAGTATGACGAGCAGGATGTCCTCGCGCTGGCGGATGAGGAAGGCCCGGTGGTTTTCATCTGTGCCACGGGCGTGCGCAGCGCGATGGCCTTTAACCTGTTGACCGCACAGGGGCGCGACGACGTGCATGCCTGCATCTTTGGCGTCATCGACTTCGCAGAGGCGATGGGAGAAACGCAGATGGAGGGCGACTATGTCTGCCTCCCCTGCGCACTTGAAATGAAGGAGGAAGAGGAATGAAGGGTCTGAAACGGGTGGTGTCGCTGGCGCTGTGCGCGGCGATGCTCTTGCAGATAGTCCCGGCGGCGCTGGCGGAGGCGTTCGTCTCGGCGGTGGTTGAGACGGTGCAGACGGAGAATGGCACGACGCTGCGCAGCCAGGTCATCGACGGCAACCTGGTGCTGAGCGGGGAGAAATCCCTCTATATCGACGGCACCATCACCCTGAGGGACGGCGCGATCATCGTCACCGGCGGCTGCCACGAGATCAGCCGCGACGCCGTGATCCGCGGCGACATCGTCGTCGCCGCACCGGCGGAGCTGCATATCGACGGCATCGTCGAGGGCAATCTCTATCTGGGGCTTGACAGCTGGTCGAAGGAATACGGCGCGGACAGCATGCCGGAGGACATGTACGTGGAGATCGGCGAGCACGCCGTCCTGCACGGTATCCGCACCAGTATGTTCAAGGGCTTTGTGCACGTCAGCGGCAGCGTGACCTCCATTGAGATCGGCAGCGACCTCGACCCCGAGACGCTTCCGGATGCCGGCATAATCCAGCTCACCGGCAGGGCGTTTGCCGACAGCGTCACCGTCAAGGGCAGCGCAACGCCGCACATTCAGGTGATGGACGACGCGCTGGTCAGCCGGATGAGCCTCTCCGGAAGCACGGACCTGTATGTGGAGGGTGCCAGGATCAGCGAGCTGACCGCGAAGGACGGCGCGAACGCCTATATTCATAACGGAAAGATCACGCAGCTCGATGTGAGCGGTGCGGACACCTGGATCAGCCTCTCCGAATCGCAGGCCGGGCAGATCACGATCACCAACCCGAGCGCCCGCGCGACGAAGGACGTCATCAGCGAATGGTGGAACGATGCCCACGCCGTCGTGACGACCGACAAGGGCACGACGGTGGACAGCGTCTTCGTCAGCGGCCTGTCGAGCTTTTCGGCGAGCAACATCAAGATCGATGAGGCGGAGGCATTTGCCCGACAGAGCATCGACACGCTCGACCGGGAGGCGCTCTTCAAAGAGACGCGGATCGGCACCGTCGTCACCTCAGGCCCAGTCTGCCTGGAAAACCACGCGTACATGGAGTCCGTCACGATGGGGCGCGGCGGCGTCATGTGGGGCTCGGGCTATACCCATCGTCTGGAGGCGACGGACGCGGACGTGGGCTTCAACCGCGACTGCGAGGAGGTTGTCGAAGAGCTCTACCACAACTGTGTGCGCGGCGAGTTCAACTACGATTTCTATGGCGGGCAGAGCGTGGGCATCGCCCATCTGAAGGGCGGTAACTTCAGCCTCAGCTCGGGCACGGGCGCGCAGACGGTCGTTGCCGAGAGCGCGGACGTGAATCTGTGCGAGTTCGGGCGGATCGAAAACCTGGTGCTCAGCGGCGGCCACAATCTGAATGTGGCGCAGGACGGCGCCTGGAGAGACGGCCTTGTTACCACCTTTGGCAAGGAGGAGACGATACACAGGCTCTTCTATAACAGGAGCACATGGAGCGTCGGGAAGCAGGGCGAACCCGCGATGCACATCGGCACGCTCAGCGTGTTCAGCAATGCGATGCCCGCGTTCGGGGATATCGACCGCCTGCTGCTGCCCAGCTGGCAGAAGGAGCTCTCCTCCGGCGTGACGGGCGATGTCGCGCTGGGCGTGCGGCCCGAGCCGGCGGAGCAGACCATGGAGGAGCCGGCTGACGGAGAACCGGTCGAGGAGGAGCCGCAGCCGGCCTACTACGTCGGCGAGCTCGTGACGACCCAGCTACAGAAGGGTGAGGACCTCACGGACGGAAAGACGTCGAGGAGCAGCGCGCAGAAGCTGCGCCTGCAGAGCTACCGCATCCGCAAGAGCAGCACGCGTGACTGGTGGTACACAGTGGAGACGGGTGCTCTGGAGACGCTGACCCTGAGCCTGAACGCGGATGAGGGCATAGGCATGCTCGTCGTCTACGGGCCGGACGGCCAGCTGGAGACGCTCGTCAGCGAGGGCGGCAGCGAGGCGCTCAACGTCATCAGCGAGCAGGGCGGCGCATGGACGTTCCGCCTGATCGGTGCCCCGAACGACTACACGCTCAAGCTGAGCGTGAGCGCGCCCATCCGCGTGACGCTGGGCGCGACAGTGCAGCCGGCCAACAGCAAAGGCAACGGCAAGAAGGCAGCCCTCGATCTCACGGCGTGCAGCCTTTAGGTGGAGAATGTGACGCAGGGCACATTTCCGGCGTTCCTCGTGACACCGGAGGGCATCGTCATGGCGACCGACCAAGCCGCCAGCGGCGACACCCTGCGCATCACACTGAGCGACCCGGAGGACGCCTTCATCCCCGTCTCTGCCGAGGTGCGCCTTGGCAGCTCGCTTAAGGCGCAGGCCAGGCTGGAGACAGCCGAATACGGCAGCTACGTCGTCAGCTGCTACGACTGCGACGATGTGTACATGCACCTGTATGACGCCGAGGGCGCCTATGTGATGACGCTCCCGAACACGAGCGGCACCTTCCGGGCGGACAAGCTCCTCCCGGGAACGTATCAGCTCGTGATGATCCGCGGCGACGTCGGCCGCTGGCGCTTCACCCACCTGAGCGACTATGCCGAGTTCGGATTGCAGGAGGAGCGCGACTACCGGCTGGACACCTTCACCCTCAGAAAAGGCTATACCGACAGCTATCCCGGCGCGACCGTCCCGGCGGAGCCTGTGCTCACCAGCGACTACGCCGTGGAGGCGAGCAGCCGCTTTGACGCGGCGAAGAGCGTCTGCCTGGAGGGCGGCAGCGTCCTCATCCGCGCGGAATATGAGCTTGAGAACACGGCGCACATCACGGACTGTGCCGTGGAGATCGAGCTGAGCGGCATGCACGTCGACCCGCAGGCAGTGACGCTGAACGGAAGCCCCGTCGCCTGCACGCTGGAGGATGATGTGCTGCGCATCCCCGTGGGCGGGCAGGACAAGGGCCAGATCGCCTTCTATGCCAGCAGCGCCGACCAGCAGGAGATGTTCGCCATCGCGAGGCTGCGCGTGCAGACGGCAGAGGGCAGCGAGCCGGCCTACCTGGGCTTCACGGCGCTGCAAAAGCAGCGGCTCTCGATCCACGCCAGCCCGGAATCCGGCGGCACGGTCAACCTCTTCGGCTACGGCGTGCCGGGTGAGACGGTCACGCTGCTGCGGGACGGCAGTCTCGCGGGCTACGCCGACTGCGACATGAACGGCAAGTGGAACCGGACGCTGCACTTCGACGCAACGCTGGGCTATGAGACCTATGCGTTCACGGCGGCGGTCTTCGCAGGCACGGCGGATGAGCTGGTCAGTGAGCCCGTGAGCGTGCGCGTGCAGCGCGATACCCCGTCGCTGACGGGCGTGGAGCTGTACTACTACGAGCACGAGCACCAGCGCAAGCTGACCCTCAGCGCAGAGCAATTCTACCGTGGCAGCCTGAGCTACAGCTACCT
>JBJEYK010000099.1:0-8094 GCA_051886775.1 Candidatus Ventricola sp.
ATTGCACCCTGCCCCAAAGACCATTCAGTTTGAACTTCTGGCACTATGATAGCCCTGCGGGCAGGATTTGTCAAGGGGCAGCCGCAGGTTTTTGCCATGGAATTTGCGCGGCGCTCCTGCGGAGCAGACCGGAGGCGGGTGAAGCTGCCGCCTTCCTCACCACGGCAGGAAGGCGGACCACGCCACGGCGATGATCAGCGCGGGCAGGTAGTTGGCCACGCGGATGCGCTTGCCGAAGGCGAGGTTGACGCCCACGCCGAAGATGAGCACGTTGCCCACCAGCGACAGGCAGGCAAGCGCGGCGTTGTTCATCAGCGGGCCGACGATGCCGGCAAGCGCGGTCATCGCGCCCTGCCACAGCGCCATGGGGATCACGGAGAACACCGCGCCCTTGCCCAGCGAGGCCGTCAGCGCCATGACGATGATCATGTCCAGGATGCCCTTGGTGGTCAGGATGGTGTAGTCGTGATACAGCGCGTCGTTCATCGGGCCGATGATCGCCATCGCGCCGATGCACAGCGTGAACGACGCGGAGGTGAAGCCCTCGATGAAGCGGGGGTCGCGCTCGGAATGGCTGCGCACCTTGAGCCACTCGCCGAAGCGCTCCAGGTTGCGCTCGATATCCAGGATCTCGCCGATCAGCCCGCCCAGGCACATGGAGATGACCAGCATCATCTCCCCGCGCGTGGCAAGCGCGCCGCCGGAGACGGTCAGCATCTGCTTGAACGTGCCCGCCGCGCCGATGAACACGGTGCTCAGGCCGCACGCCTTGACCATGATGTCCTGATAGCGCTCCTTGAGCGCCTTGCCAAAGAGAAAGCCCAGCGCGCCGCCCAGCAGCACGAGCGCGGAATTGATGACGGTGCCCATTCCGATCATGGATATTGCCTCATTTCTGCGCCCTGCGTGACAGACTGTCATCCGCATTTGGCGCGAATAGATGTATTATAGCACAGAAAAACCGCCCCGGCAAGGGGCGGAAGGAGGATCGTCGCGGATCATGCAGGTGACAGAATTGCTCTGTCAGTCTTCCCGTAAAGCTTCGGTCTCGGGCACAAGGCTGTAAGATGGACATCATATCGTCGGTGATGCAACCGGCATCATGCCGGTCAGTTTCCGCACTCGATGCTGATCTCGTTGAACCTGCGCAGCAGATCGTCCACGCGCAGATTGCGCCGCGCCTCGCCGCTCAGGTCCAGCTCCAGATGGCCCTGGTGCATCATCAGCAGGCGGTTGCCGTATTCCACGGCATAGCGCAGGTTGTGCGTGACCATGATGGTGGTCAGCTTCTTCTGGGCGACGATCTTGCCCGTCAGCTGCATGATGATCTCCGCCGTCTTGGGGTCGAGTGCGGCGGTGTGCTCGTCCAGGATCAGGAATTCGATGGGCGTCATCGTGCTCATCAGCAGCGCCATCGCCTGGCGCTGGCCGCCGGACAGGCTGCCCACCATCACGCCCATCTTGTCCTCCAGCCCCAGGCCGAGCTGGGCGAGCATGGCGCGGTACTCGTCGGTCTTTTTGCGGTTGACGCAGGGGCGCAGGTTGAAGGGGCGCCCCTTGGTGTCGGCCATGGACATGTTCTCCAGGATCGTCATCGACGGGCAGGTGCCGCGCGCGGGATCCTGATACACGCGCCCGATGCGCCGCAGACGCCTGTGCTCGGGCATGCCGGTGATGTCCTCGCCGCCGATGAGGATGCGCCCCTCGTCGATGGGGATGGAGCCGCAGATGATGTTGAGCAGCGAGGTCTTGCCCGAGCCGTTGGAGCCGACGACGCAGACGAACTGCCCCTCCGGGATGGACAGGGAGAAGCCGTCGAACAGGCACGTCTCGTTGACCGTGCCGCCCTGATAGATCTTGACGATGCTTTGCAGCTCAAGCATGGCGCTTCACCCTCCTTCGATTCTGGCCGCCCACGACGATGATGATCAGCAGCAGCGCGGCGGTGATCAGCTTGAGGTCGAACGGCGAGAGCCCCATGCTCAGCGCCAGCGCGACGCAGCCCTTGTAGAGAATGGAGCCGAGCACGACCGCCGTCGTCGCGCGCAGGAAGCGCAGCCCGCGCAGCAGCTGCGTGCCCACGATCACGGAGGCGACAGCCAGCACCAGCGTGCCCGTGCCCATGGAGATGTCGAAATAGCGCTGATACTGGCACATCACGCAGCCGGAGAGCGCCACCAGCGCGTTGGCGATGGACAGGCCCAGAATCTTGACCCGGCCGGCGTCCTTGGCCAGCGTGGCCACGAGGGTGGGGTTGTCGCCCGTGGCGCGCAGCAGGAAGCCCGAGCGCGTGGCGAGGTAGGCGTCCATCAGCAGCTTGACCAGCAGCGTGAGCGCCAGCAGCAGCAGCACCGGGGCGTAGGGCTGCACGCCTGCCGGCAGCGAGGACACCCAGACGTTCTTGAAGATGGTGTCGTAGGAGAAGAGCTGGACGTTCGCGCGCCCGGCGACGTGCAGGTTGACGGAGTACAGGCCGGTCATCACGATGATGCCCGAGAGCAGGTCGCGCACCTTGAAGCGGACGTGGATCACGCCGGTCAGCGCGCCCGCAAGCGCGCCGGCCGCGAGGGCGGCCGGCAGCGTGAGCAGCGGGTGGACGCCGTTTGCGATCATCAGCGAGGTGACCGCGGCGCCCAGGGGGAAGGAGGAATCGACGGACATGTCCGGAAAGTCGAGAATCTTAAAGGTGATGTACACGCCCAGGGCGAGGATGGCGTAGATCAGGCCCTGCTCCAGGACGCTCAGCAGCAAGCTCATGGGATACCTCCGTCGATTTCAATGAATGGGGAGAAGAATGTCATTCGCGTGCGCGAAGCGAAAAAGGGAGTCTGAGGGACAATGCCCCTCAGACAGGCTTGGGCGGTTACTTCACGTCCGTGGCGCGGGCGGCCAGCTCGTCGCTCAGCGTGATGCCGAACTGCGAGAGCACGTCGCCGTTCACATACAGGCCCGGCTCGGTGATGATCTCATAGGGGATCTCGCTGGCCTTCGCCTCGCCCTTGAGCACCTTGGCGGCCATCAGGCCGGTCTGGCGGCCCAGGGCGATGTAGTCCAGTCCCTCGGCGGCGATGCAGCCGAGCTTGACCTGCTCGATCTCGGAGCCGAAGACGGGCTTGCCGGCGGCGTTGGCCTTGTCCAGCTCGATGGCCAGGGCGGAGACGACGGTGTTGTCGGTCAGGTTGGTCAGGCAGTCCACCTTGCCAAGCAGCGCGTCCAGCGCCAGCGGGATGTCGGCGACGGTGCTGATGCCGGATTCGACGATCTCCAGGCCGTACTCGGGCGCCAGCTGCTTGTACTGCTCGATCGCGGAGAGGGAGTTGACCTCGCTGGTGGTGTAGAGGATGCCGACCTTGGTCGCCTCCGGCAGCATGGCGCGGATGGTGGCCAGCTGCGCCTTGATCGGCAGCGCGTCGGAGGTGCCGGTCACCTCGCCCGCGGCGGCGCCGTCAGCGGAGACGAAGCCCGCGGCGACGGGATCGGTCACGGCGGTGAAGATCGTGGGGATGTCGCCGGCGACGTTGAAGCACGCCTGCGCCATCGGGGTGGCGATGCCGACCATCATGTCGACCTTTGCGCCGGCAAACTGCGCGGCCAGCTGCTGGGCGATGCCCATGTCGGCCTGTGCGTTCTGGAAGATCACGGTCAGGTTCTCGCCCTCCTTGATGCCGGCCTCGGCCAGGCCCTCCAGGAAGCCCTGGTAGCAGTTATCCAGCGAGCCGTGCGGGGCAAACTGGCCCACGCCAATGGTGTAGCCCTCGGCCAGGGCGGGGGTGAGCAGCGACAGCGCAGCGACCAGCGCGAGAACAGCGATGCGGACGATGATGGATTTCACAGACTTCATAACGGTACCTCCTGCTTGACGAATCCTTGGGTGACGGTGTGACCAGTCGTGGGAAGCGGAGGGAGTGGGGGAATAGAAAACGCCCCATGTCCCTTCTGGAACATGAGGCGGAAAAGTTGAAATACCTTCCGTGGTGCCACTCATCTTGGCCGGCGAACCGGCCCGCTTACCCCGTACCAACATACGGTGCAGCCGGATAACGGGTCTGCGTCCCGTCCCCGTTTAATGAGGCGGCGGCGATGCCGCGCCCGTTGACAGGGCCCTCGGGAAGCCCATTTCCAATCCCCATTCGTACCGCACTCGCAGCGCCGGCGGCTCTCTGTGACGAACCCGGGAGTGTACTTCTCTTCCCTCAAACGGTTTCTGTGTTCGATTGAGCGCATTATAGCGCGAAAGCACACGGCTGTCAACCCCTTCTTGAAGAAAATGGGGCGAAAAATTGATTTTTTTGTGCGGAACGCCCGCCCTGCCCGCGAAAATCGCGCCAAACCGACAAATGTCCCGCCTGCGCGCACGGCGAAAGGGCAACAAATCGTCTCCCTCCTTGAAGGGCGCACAGGCTTGTGCTATAATCAGAGCATGCCCGTTTTTCCTATACTTCCTATTCTTTCATCAGAGCATGTGCCCGCCTTGCGGGCGGAGGAACCGTTCATGAGCAAGCTGACCATCCGTAAAGACTGGCTCCCGTTCTGCCTGCCGGACATCTCGGAGGCGGAGGTGCAGGCCGTGGGCGACGCGGTGCGCTCCGGCTGGTGGGCCAAGGGGCCGCGCACCATCGAGTTTGAAAAGAAATTTGCCGAATACGTCGGCGCGAAGTACTGCGTGGGCGTCAATTCCTGTACGGCGGCGCTGCATCTGGCGCTGATCACGGCGGGCATCGGCCCCGGCGACGAGGTCATCACCACGCCGCTGACGTTCGCCTCCTCGGCCAATACCATCCTGCATGCGGGCGCAACGCCGGTGTTCGCCGATATCGACCCGGAAACCGGCCTGATCGACCCCAGGGAGATCGAAAAGAAGATCACGCCCAGGACCCGTGCGGTCGTGCCGGTGCACTACTCCGGCCTGGCGGCGGATCTGGACGCCATCGGCGCGCTGTGCGACGCGCATCGCCTCTTCCTCAGCGAGGACGCAGCGCATGCCGTGGAGACGCGCTTCCATGGCGAATTGATCGGCCATCACCCGCGCGGCGCGGTGTCCTATTCCTTCTATGCCACCAAGAACCTCGCCTGCGGCGAGGGCGGCGCGCTCGTCACCGACGATGAGGAGCTCGCCGCCAAGGCGCGCGTGCTCTCCTGCCACGGCATGAGCGCCGGCGCGTGGAACCGCTACGGCAAGGAAGGCTCCTGGCGCTACGACATCGAGGAGCCTGGCTTCAAGTACAACATGTTCGACATCCAGGCCGCGCTCGCGCTCACACAGCTCTCCCGCATGGACGACATGCAGCGCCGCCGCTTTGAGGCCGTCCAGGTCTACGAGGAGGCGTTTGCCGGCGTGCCGCAGCTGGCGCTGCAGAAGACGCCGGAATACTGCCATCACAGCCGCCACCTGTACGTGCTGCGCGTTGTGCCGGAGCGCCTGACCATCACACGCGACCAGTTCATCGAGGAGCTGAAGGCGCGCAACGTCGGCGTGAGCGTGCACTTCATCGCCCTGCACACCATGAGCGCCTATGTCCGCCGCTTCGGCTACAGGCCGGAGGACTTCCCCAGGGCGTACGCCTTCTCCGAGAGCGAAATCTCCCTGCCGATGTATTCCACCCTCGGCGTTCAGAACGCGCGCTACGTCGCCGACGCCGTGCTCGACATCTGCGCAAAATTCGCCAGATAATGCGCGCTGTGTAAAATATGCGTAAATTCTGCCTGTTTTTCCCTGCCGACGCGCGCCGGCAGGGATTTTTTTGTAGCTTTTTGGCGCAGGATTCGCTATAATCAAGGCATAGCATCAGCTGTCGGGCTTTGCCCGGCGAAGGGAAAGGATTGGACACAATGGACACAACGAACGCGATTTACATGAACCGCGAGCTGTCCTGGCTGAAATTCAACGAGCGCGTGCTCGAGGAGGCGGAGAGCGACCTCACGCCGCTGTGCGAACGGCTGTCGTTCGCATCGATCTATCAGAGCAACCTGGACGAATTCTTCATGGTGCGCGTCGGCTCGCTGGTCGATCAGGAGCACCTCTCGCCCAAGCTCTGCGAGAACAAGACCAACATGACCCCCGCCGAGCAGCTGGAGGCCGTGCTGCATACCGTGCGCCAGCTCAACGCGCGCAAGGATTTCATCTACGCCAAGCTGCTGGGCCGCGTGGAGGAATCCGGCGTGCGCCTGGTTGATTTCCGCAAGATTGGCCGGCAGGAGAGCGAGAAGCTCGAGCGCTATTTCGACTGCGAAATCGCCCCGCTGATCTCGCCCACGATCGTTGGCCGCCGCCAGCCGTTCCCCTTCCTGCGCAACAAGGACATCTACGCCGTCGTCGTGCTCGAACGCAAGAACGGCAAGAGGAAGCTGGGCATCATCCCCTGTACGGCGGGCGTGTTCCCCCGGCTGATCGAGGTCAGCCAGAAGGACAGGACCTATATGCTCGCCGAGGAGCTGATCCTGCACTTCATTCCCAAGGTGTTCGCGGGCTACACCGTGCGCGAGAAATCGCTCATCCGCGTCACGCGCAACGCCGATATCGACGCCGACGCGCTCTACGAGGAGGATATCGACTACCGCGAGTTCATGGTGCAGCTCATCAAGCGGCGCAAGCGCCTGGCTCCGGTGCGCCTGGAGCTGAGCCGCGAGCTGGAAAGCGACACCGTGCATACCCTGTGCAAGCACATGGACGTGCGCCGCGAATTCGTCTTCCGCAACAACACGCCGCTGGATCTGTCGTTCCTCTTTGGCATTCAGGACATCCTGCGCCAGCAAAGCGAGCTGTTCTACCAGCGGCGCATCCCGCAGCGCAGCCCGATGTTCGAGAGCCAGCGCCCCGTGCTCGACCAGGTGCGCGAGGGCGACAAGCTGCTGTCCTATCCCTACGAGAGCATGAAGCCCTTCCTCACGATGCTCCAGGAGGCGGCCAACGACGAGCGCGTCGTCTCCATCAAGATGACGCTCTATCGCGTTGCCAAGCAAAGCAAGGTGGTCGAGAGCCTGATCGAGGCCGCGGAGAACGGCAAGGACGTGCTCGTGCTCGTGGAGCTGAAGGCGCGCTTTGACGAGGAAAACAACATCGAGTGGTCGCGCCGCCTGGAGGCTGCGGGCTGCAATGTGATTTACGGCCTGGACGGCTACAAGGTGCACTCCAAGCTCTGCCTGATTACGCGCATGGAGGACGGCCACGCGCAGTACTACACGCAGATCGGCACGGGCAACTACAACGAAAAGACGGCCCGCCTCTACACCGACCTGTGCCTGATGACGGCGGATCAGGAGATTGGCCGCGAGGCGGCGGAGGTCTTCCGCAGGCTGGCCATGGGCGAGACGGTGGATAAGGCGCAGCAGCTGCTCATCGCGCCGCACTGCCTGCAGGACAGGATACTCGCCCTGATCGACGAACAGATTGCCGCCGCCCGTGCGGGCGGGGACGCTTACATCGGCGTGAAGATCAACTCGCTGACCGACAAGGCCATCATCGACCGGCTGATAGAGGCCTCGCAGGCGGGCGTGTCGATCGACCTGATTGTGCGCGGCATCTGCTGCCTGATTCCCGGCGTGCCGGGGCAGACGGAGAATATCCGCGTGATCAGCATCGTCGGGCGGTTCCTGGAGCACTCGCGCATCTACATCTTTGGCCGCGGCGAGGCGGCGAAGATCTTTATCGGCTCGGCGGACTTCATGACGCGCAACACGCTGCGCCGCGTGGAGGTCGCCGCCCCGATCCGGGACGCCGCGCTGCGCGGCCGCCTGCTTGCGATGTTCGATACCATGCTGCGCGACAACGTGCAGGCCCGGCGCATGCAGCCGGACGGCGTGTATCGCCGCCTGGAGCCGGGCGAGGACGCGCCGCTGAACGCGCAGGAGGCGTTCTATCAGCAGGCTTACGACCAGGCCGCATTGCGCGGGCTGAAATGATCAATACATCACAGGCCCGCGACGGCGCACATGCCCGCTGCGGGCCTTTCTGCGTCTTTGCAGGACGGCTGCGCGCTGGTTTCCTGTCGGCGCGAAAACCGGGCTTGTCCCCCGGGGGCTGTCCATGGTATAATCAGCTTGTTATCTTTTTCATCCGGGCGCCTGCCCGCTTGGTGCCTACGCGTGTACAGCGCT
>JBJEYK010000100.1:0-1731 GCA_051886775.1 Candidatus Ventricola sp.
AATACGGACAGGTGCGCGAAGGGGATCGGCTGTTCTCCGCCGGCCGGTCTTCGGATGCCGGGAGGAGGGAAGGAGCATGCGCCTGATCAAAAGCATACTGGCGGTCTGTTTTGCGGTCAGCGTGCTGTATATTATGCTGTATGCGGCGGATACCTGGCGCACCGGACGGCAAAATGCGCGGCTTGCCGCGGCAGTGGAGGCAGCCCGCACGGCGGAATGGACGACGGGAGACGCAGGGGCAGCCGCAGCAGCCAGCGCGGCTCTTCCAAAACAGACTGAAGCGCCGTTTTCTCAGGAGGCGGCGAACGGGACGGAGAACGGGGAATCATCTGTCCAGGCGCTCCCGCAAACAACGCCGTGCGCGTCGGTCGCCTTGCCGGCGCTTGCGCGCAATACAGCCGCGTCCCCGACGGCATCCCCTGATCCGGCTGTGATGCCTGCCCCCTCCGCAGAACCGACCGCAGTCCGACGTGATTTGCCGGAGCCGACCGCGGCTCAGAGCGCGTCCCCCGGGCCGGTTGCACAGGTGACCGCATCTCCCGACCCGACCAACGCTGCGATGCTGCCGGAGTACGCCGCTCTGGCCGCGCAGAATCCGGAGATGATCGGCTGGATCCGCATCGAGGATACGCGGATCAGCTATCCTGTGATGCAGACGCCGGAGGATCCGCAGTTCTATCTGCATCGCGGCTTCGATCGCGCCTACGCGTTTGAGGGCGTGCCTTTTCTGGACGCGCGCTGCGATCCTGCGCTGCCGTCGGACAACCTGATCATCTATGGCCACAACATGCGCAGCGGCAGCATGTTCGGTACGCTCAAGGAGTACCTCAACGAGGAATTCTATCTGGCGCACCCGCTGATCCAATTCGACACGCTGGCAAGGCGGGGCGTCTATCGCGTGTTTGCGGTCATCCCGGTTGTGCTGGGCGAGATGGAGGACGAGCGCATGCGCTGCTATGGCGTGAGCATGACGCAGGATGAGGAGCAGCTTGCGCTGCTGGAGGAATATGTGCGCCGGTATGCGGTGCTCAGCTCGCCGCAGTCGCTGCCGGCAGTGGGCGGCGAGGTGATCACGCTGTCCACCTGCACGGGCTTTCGCGGCGCAAATCGCCTGGTGGTGATGGCCGCACGCGAGCGTCAGGAACCCGGCGACTGACGGGTTGCACAGGAAATGCGGGCAAAATCTGACGGAATAGCCGCTCCTTGCGTCAAATGCCTGCGTTTTGCAAGGAATACCGAGCATAAACTGAAATAAAGTCTCGTGCAGGCACCGGTTTCTCCTTGACAACGCACGGGGGCTTCTGCTATCATAGGTGCCGACAGAGCAATGGGGCGATGCCGAGGGTGGCGTAGCTCCCCTTTTGTTTTGTAAATCCTTTTGCGGAGCATCGGTCTTGCGCCTGGGAGGGGTTTGCAGCGCTTTGTCGGCGAGGTCACCGGCGCATGCCGGCTGTGGTTGCGGGTGCGAATGCAAAGGAGTGGCAAGCGGATGAAGAAGTATATCTTTGTGACGGGCGGCGTCGTATCGGGGCTTGGCAAGGGGATCACGGCGGCGTCGCTGGGGCGGCTGCTGAAGGCTCGCTGCCTGAAGGTCGCCGCACAGAAGCTCGACCCGTACATCAACGTCGACCCGGGCACCATGAGCCCCTATCAGCACGGCGAGGTCTATGTGACCGAGGACGGCGCGGAGACCGACCTGGATCTGGGCCACTACGAGCGCTTCATCGACGA
>JBJEYK010000101.1:0-1727 GCA_051886775.1 Candidatus Ventricola sp.
GGATTCGCTGATGGGCATGCGCAAGCCGCAGCTTGCCCGGCGGCTGATGACGCTGTCCGTGCGGCTGTGGGAATACGCTGAGGCGTGCGGGCGCTTTGACGAGCTGCGCAGCGTGCTGCCCGTGCTGTGCTACGACAAGCTGATGACCAAGGGCATTCGCCTGGATCCCAGCCTGGAGGATGTATACAGCGCGATGGCGGATTACCGCGAAAACGACACCATGCGCCGCCTGCTGCGCGCGCTGATTGCCCCTGGCCCCCTGTTTGCCTACACGCTCAAGACCCATAAGGGCATCCGCACGCAGGTGCGCGCGCGCCTGTTTGCGCTGCGCTGGCTGCGCGGCGACGTGCACGGCGCGGCTGCGCTGGTGCAGGGGCGGGAGGCAGCGCCGTGAGGGTCAGCATCATCGTGCCCTGCTATAACAGCGCGCGCTATCTTTCCGCCTGTGTGGACTCCATTCTGGCGCAGTCGATGCAGGACTTTGAGGCCCTCCTGATCGACGACGGCTCGACGGATGGGACGCTTGCCCTGGCACAGGCGCTTGCCGCGGGCGATGCGCGCCTGCGCGTGCTGCATCAGGAGAATGCCGGCGTGTCCGCCGCGCGAAATCTCGGCCTTTCGCAGGCGCGCGGCGAGTGGATCACCTTCGTAGACAGCGACGACCTGCTCACGCCCGACGCGCTGGCGACCATGCTCTCTGCCGCAACGGACAGCGTGGATTTGGTGGTCTGCGCGCACAAAACCTTTGCGCCGGACGGCGCGGAGCAGATTGTCATCCCGCAGACGCGCTGGATGGACGGCACGCCCGAGGCCGTGCGCCACGCGGCGGGACGCCGGCTGATTGAGGGCGACAGCGTGCTCAACATCATGTGCAACAAGCTCCACCGCCGCAGCCGGATTGCAGGGCTTCGCCTGGACGAGCGGGTGCGCATCGCGGAGGATGCGCTGTTCAACCTGGAGGCGGTGCTGCTGGGGCAGGGCATCGCCTATGTGAATCACGTCACCTACCTGTACCGCACGCATGAAGCCTCCGCGATGCACACGCACAGCGGCGGCGAGCTTGCACGCCATCTGCCGTGGCTGCGCGCGCTGCGCGAGACGCTGCTGCGCCTGGGCGTGATGGAGCGCTATTATGCGGACTATCTGAACAGCGTCGTGCTGCGCTTATACAAGGATGGCGGCGTGGGCGGCGTGCTGCGCCATTTTGAAAGGCAGGCGCGTCCGCTCGTCGTCATCGAGGGGATGGACGTCCATCGCATGTCCGCGCGCAGCCGGATGCTGCTGCTTCTGGCGCGGTCTGGCGCGTACCCGATCGCCTATCCGCTGATCTATCCCGCGCAGGTGCTGCTGCGAAAGCTGGGCGAGGCGGCCTTTGCGCTGCGCGCCGGGAAGGAGATGCCGCAATGAGCAAGGTGTCCATCGTCGTGCCCTGCTATCAGAACGGGCGGACGCTGGCGCGCACGGTGCAGAGTATCGTGGGGCAGACGGCGCCCGACTGGGAGCTGATCGCCGTGGACGACGGCTCTGCGGACGATACGCTATCCGTCCTGCGGACGCTGGCCCGGGAGGAGCCGCGCATGCGCGTGCTGCATCAGGAGAACGGCGGCGTATCCGCGGCGCGCAATGCCGGGATGGCTGCCGCGCGTGGGACATGGCTGATGTTCGTGGATGCGGACGACTGGCTGCTGCCGGACGCGCTGGAGCACCTGCTCTCGCTGGCGGGCGAT
>JBJEYK010000102.1:0-1724 GCA_051886775.1 Candidatus Ventricola sp.
CGGCCGCAATAAGCAGGGCAAGATCACCGTTCGCCACCAGGGCGGCGGCAACAAGCAGAAGTACCGCATCATCGACTTCAAGCGCAACAAGGACGGCATCCCGGCCAAGGTTGCCTCGATCGAGTACGATCCGAACCGCACCGCGTTCATCGCGCTGCTCAACTACGCCGACGGCGAGAAGCGCTACATCCTGGCGCCGATCGACCTGAAGGTGGGCGACACCGTCATCTCCGGCGCTGAGGCCGACATCAAGCCCGGCAACGCGCTGCCGATCCGCAACATCCCGCTGGGCACCCTGATCCACAACGTCGAGATCATCCCGGGCCGCGGCGGCCAGCTCGTCCGCTCCGCCGGCGACGCCGCGCAGCTGATGGCCAAGGAGGGCGCCAACGCCCAGGTCCGTCTGCCGTCCGGCGAGGTGCGCATGATCTCCATGGACGCCAAGGCGACCATCGGCACCGTGAGCAACGCCGACCACAGCAACGTGCGCGTCGGCAAGGCCGGCCGCAGCCGCCACATGGGCATCCGCCCGACCGTCCGCGGCGTGGTCATGAACCCGTGCGATCACCCGCACGGCGGCGGCGAGGGCAAGAGCCCCGTCGGTCTGCCCGCGCCTGTCACCCCGTGGGGCAAGCCGGCGCTCGGCCTGAAGACCCGCAAGCATAAGAAGTACTCTGACAAGAAGATTGTCAAGCGTGCGGGCAAGAAGTAATAGGAGGACTCATCAATGAGCAGATCGGTCAAGAAGGGCCCCTATGTAGCTGCGAAGCTGCTCAAGAGGGTCGAGGAAATGAACGCATCCGGCAAGAAGAGCGTGCTGAAGACCTGGTCCCGCGCGTCCACCATCTTCCCCCAGATGGTCGGCCACACGATCGCGGTGCACGACGGCCGCAAGCATGTGCCGGTTTACATCGTGGAAGAAATGGTTGGTCACAAGCTGGGTGAGTTCGCCCCGACGCGCACCTTCAAGGGTCACGCCGGTGAGAGCGCCAGCGGCCGCAAGTAAAGGAGTGAAATCGCATGGCTACCAGAATTCGTGAAAAGGCGATTGCCCGCAAGGAAAATGCGGATAAGCGCCCCCGCGCGACCGCTCGTTACGTGCGCATCTCTTCCAGCAAGGTGAAGATCGTCATCGATCTGATCCGCGGCAAGAAGGTCGACGAAGCGCTTGCGATCCTGATGTACACGCCGAAGGCCGCCGCCCCCGTGGTGGAGAAGCTGCTGCTTTCCGCGATTGCCAACGCCGAAAACAACCTGAGCATGGACCGCGGCTCCCTGTACGTCGCGGAGGTGTTCGCGAATCCGGGCCCGACGCTCAAGCGCTACGTTGCCCGCAGCCGCGGCAGCGCTTCCCCGATGCTCAAGCGCACGAGCCACATCACCGTCGTGCTCGACCAGAAGTAAGGAGGTTTTCGGATGGGCCAGAAAGTGAATCCGCATGGCGCCCGCGTCGGCGTCATCAAGGATTGGAGCACCCGCTGGTATGCGGACAAGAAGAACTTCGCGGACAACCTCGTGTCCGACGCGAAGCTCCGTGAGATGATCAAGAATCTGGAGTTCACCGACGACAAGAGCAAGAAGCCTGTCAAGCTCTACGACGCCGGCATCTCCCATGTCGATATCGAGCGCCGCTTTGACAATGACAAGGTTCGCGTGACCGTGACCCTGTACGTCGCCAAGCCGGGCATCGTCATCGGCGCCAACGGCGCGAACATCGAGAAGAT
>JBJEYK010000103.1:0-8027 GCA_051886775.1 Candidatus Ventricola sp.
CCACGTCTGGAAGGACATGAACGTGTTGGCCACGACGTTCTTGGCGGTGTTGACCAGCTCCGGGAAGCCGATGACCGACAGGATGGACGTGTCCTTGAGCGTGATGATGAACTGGTTGATGATGCTGGGGATCATCGTGCGGATGGCCTGGGGCAGCACCACGCGCTGCATCGCCCGCCAGTACGGCAGGCCCACGCTGCGCGCGGCCTCCATCTGGCCGCGATCCACGGACTCGATGCCCGCGCGGATGATCTCGGCCATGTATGCGCCGCAGTTGAGCGCCAGGCAGATCGTGCCGGCCTGCAGAGCGCTGAGCTTCACGCCGCCCACGCCCAGGATGGTGTTGAACAGATACGGCACACCGAAGAAGACGAAATACGCCAGAACGATCATCGGCACGCCGCGGATCACGTCCACAAAGACCGCGGCAATCACGCGGGTCACCCTGTTTTTCAGCACGCTCATCAGGCCGAAGATCAGGCCCAGGATGCACGCGAAGAACAGGCCGCACAGCGCCAGCAGCAGCGTCTGCCCCATCGCGCGCAGCAGCAGTCCTCCGTATACGGTGAGGATTCTGGCCATGGATTTGGCTCTCCTTTCGGTCGTTGCGCGTCCGTCACGCCGCTTCGAAAAAGAAGGGGGCACGAAGATGTGCCCCCTCGGATGGCATGTCAGGCGCGGCGATTCATCAGTTCAGGTACTTGGCGATGATCTCGTCGTACTTGCCGCTGGCCTTGATGCTGGCCAGGCCGGCGTTGAACAGGTCGACCAGCTTCTGGTTGGCGGGGTTGAACACGGCGAAGCCGTAGGGAGAGCCGGCGTTCTCAGAGCCCTCGACGATCTGCAGCGGCAGGCCGTTCTCCTTGATGGTGGCGGCCATGATCGGGGTATCCTCGAAGCAGGCCACGCACTGGCCGCCGATGACCGCCTGATACATCGTGGGCGAATCCTCGAAGTAGGTGACGCTGAAGCCGTTTTCGTCCTTCAGGCTCTCGGCATAGGCCGCGCCCTGGGTACCGGTCTTCACGGCGACATCCTTGCCCGCCAGGTCGGCGAAGGACGCGATGTCGGAGCCGGCGGCGACGGTCATGCACTGAGTGGCGTTGAAGTAGCCGTCGGAGAAGATCCAGCCGCTGGCCTTGCGCTCATCGGTGATGGATGCGCCGGCGATCATGCCGTCGGCCTGACCGGCCTGGCAGGCGGCGATGGCCGCATCCCAGCCCAGGCTGTTGAGATCGTAGGTGAAGCCCTGATCCTCGGCGATCGCCGCGAGCAGGTCGACATCGATGCCCACGAAATTGCCCTGAGCGTCGGTGTATTCAAACGGCTTGAACACGGTATCCGTCGCGATGATGAAATGATCCGCCAGCGCGCCGACCGCGCACAGGCACAGGACCATGGAAAGCACCGCTGCAAGCATCTTCTTCATAACAGGTTCCTCCTTCATGCTGCCAGAAGCTGTTGATTCCGGCGAATGATTCCATTATACGCAAATGAAGCCAGCTTGTCAATAAAAATTCATATCGGAGGATGCACTCCTCCGATATTCCTTATAAACCAGCTTGTTTTCGCCGTTCTCCGTTAGAAAATGAAGTTCGTTTGCAGAATTAATTCAAATCTTTAATCCGGTCAGCCGGTCAATCCGTCAACCCCCCGTTGCGGCGCGCTCAGTACGCCGCCTCCAGCTCCTGCACCCGCGCGTACAGCCAGTCGTTCACCGGCGTGGGGACGCCGTGCCTCCTGCCCAGGCGCACCATTGTGCCGGCGAACAGCTCCACCTCGCTTGGGCGGTGCGCCTCGCCGTCCTGGCGCATGCTGGGCTTGCCCTCCGGGGCCAGGCTGTCGGCCAGCGCCACCCACTCGTCAAACTCCGTATCGGGGATGGGATGTCCCTCCAGCGCGGCGATTTGCTGCGCCTCGCGCATCGCGCCGAGCATCACCTCGCGCGGCCTGCCGGGGCGCTGCACGGTACCGTAGTCGCCCTCGAACACCATGACCGCCTGGTTGATGCCCACGTTGAGCATCAGCTTGCCCCACTGGCGGCGCACCATGTCCTCCACCGGGACGACCTTCACCCCGTGGGCGTTCAGGCAATCGGCCACAGCCTGCACGCGCGCGGAGACCGGCCCAGGCTCCCTCTCGCCCAGCACAATCATGCCGGGATGCGTGTAGGTCAGCCGGTTGCCCTCCTTCACCGCGTCCATGCCCTGCGCCACGGCGTAGAGCACGTTCGCCGCGCCGAAGCGCGAGGCAAGCGTCTCCTCGCTCGTCACGCCGTTGATCAGCGTCAGCATCAGCGTGTCCGGCCCGACAAAGCCCGCAGCCGTCTCCATCGCCGATTCCAGGCCGCCGGCCTTGGTGGCGATGATCAGCAGGTCGACCGGCTGCGCGTCCTCCGGCGTCACATAGGGGAAATCCACCCGCGTGCCGTTGACAAACACGCCGTCGCGCGCGTAGCGCTCCCTGCGCGCCTCGTCCACGATCACGCAAAGCCGCGCGCCGGTGTGCATGAGCCGCTCGGCGTACAGCGCGCCGACCGCGCCCAGGCCGATCAGGCCAATCGTCTCGACTGTATCCATATTCCTTCTCCTTTATGCCCGATATGCCCCGCGCAGCAGCGCGATTTCCGCCGCATAGCCGTCCAGCTCGTTGGGCGTCTCCAGATAAAACGGCAGGCCGCGCAGCGCCTCGTGATTGATCACACGCGTGAGCGCCTCCAGCCCGATCATGCCCCGGCCGATACGCTCGTGGCGATCCTTGCGGCTGCCCATCGGATTCTTGCTGTCGTTGAGGTGAACCGCGCGCAGGCGCGCAAGGCCGATGACCCGGTCGAACTCCTCCAGCACGTCGTCCAGGCGGCCCACGATATCGTATCCGCCGTCGAACACATGGCAGGTGTCCAGGCACACGCCCAGCCGGTCGCCCGCGCGGCTCGCGTCCATGATGGCGCGCAGCTCCTCGAAGTGCCCGCCAACCTCGCTGCCCTTGCCCGCCATCGTCTCCAGCAGCACGGGGGTGGGCAGCTCCGGCGTGTACACCTCATCGAGCATCTCCGCGATCAGGCGCACGCCCGTCTCCACGCCCTGCTTCACATGGCTGCCCGGGTGAAAGTTGAGCATTGCGCCGGGCAGATGGGCAAGCCGCTCCAGATCCTCGCGCATCGCGCGATAGGCAAAGTCGCGCACGCGGGGATCCGCCGCCGCGGCATTGAGCGTGTAGGGTGCGTGCGCCAGGATCGGCGCAAAGCTGTGCTCCGCCAGGAAATCGCAGAGCGCCTGCGCGTCCTGGGCGTCGAAGGCCTTCACGCTGCCGCCGCGCGGGTTGCGGGTGAAGAATTGAAACGTGTCGGCGCCGATGGAAAGCGCCTGCCTGCCCATGGCCAGGTAGCCGTCCGAGCAGGAGAGATGACAGCCGATGTGCAGCATATGTCCTCCATGATGTTACGCGTTGCGCGCCGTCGCTTCCGCGGCGCGCTTCGCCGCCCTCCGCCTGTCCCACCGGCGCTGCAATGCGCGCGCCACGGGCCGCTCAAAGCCGTAGGTCAGCGCTGCGGCGACGGCCAGCGCTGCGGCAAAGCACGCGATCGTATAGCGCATCTGCCAGACGGCGTCGCCCTCCCAGTTGGGATTCTCGCAGGGGCTGGGGATCACGCGGTACTCCAGCAGCCAGACGGCGATCGTCTGATGCCAGATATAGAACTGAAATGACACCGCGGACAGGAACCGTGTGACGGGGTTGCCAAGGATCCGCCGCACGATCAGCCCCGCGTTGGCGCTGAGCAGCAGCAGCGCGCCGCCCAGCAGCCCCATCCAGAGCCGGTTGCTCATCTGCCCCAGGCGGATGGCCTCGACATTGGGGTTGCCGGCCTGGCGGCGCACCACCTGCCACAGCAGCACGAGCACCACAGGCACGCCTGCCGAGCACAGCAGGCGCGACAGCGCGTTCGGGCGGCTCTGCGCCAGGCGCGCATGAATCGCCGCCGCCGCCATGCCGATGGCAAAGGTGTCCAGATAGGCGGGCAGCTGGTTGAAGTACAGCGCCACGTCCTCGATATTCGTGCCGACGTATCCGCGGAACGCCAGCGCGGTGGCGACCATCGCGGCGAAGGTCGTCGCCGAGAGGCGGAAAAACGCGCGCGCCAGCAGCGGGAAGATCAGATAGAACTGCATCTCCACCGCCAGCGTCCACAGCGCGCCGCCCAGGTTGGAGGCGTAGTACGCGTCGTAGAAGAACATGTGCGTGTACGTCAGGTGCGAGAGCAGGTCGCGCAGCATGTGCGCCCGGGTGCGGTAGGCGTGGGTTGCCAGCGCGACCGCGAGCATCACCGCGATCGTCAGCAGGTACGAGGGCTGGATGCGCATCAGCCGCCGGGCGTAGAAGTCCAGCGCGCGCGGCGCGGCGCCTCCCTCATAGCGCCTGCGCGCCCAGGGCAGATACAGGCAAAAGCCGCTGATCAGGATCATCATATCGACCCAGATATAGCCCGAGCGCACCAGCGGATCGAAGCTGATCTCGCGCCCGAAAATGGTCAGCCCCGGAAACAGCCAGGACTGCTGCCAGATGTGAAACCACGCCACCAGCAGCACCGCCATCGCGCGCAGGCCGTCGCAGGTGTCCACATGGCGCAGGCTGGGCGGCGTGCGCGCGTCGCGCAGCCAGGTCTTGATCGGATTCATGCGTGTGTCCTTTCGGGAGTATGGGATGCGTTGGGCTGCCGCCCAAACCTGCCCGGGGGACATTGTCCCTCAGGCTTCCTTCTTTCGCTTCGCGCTTGGGAAAGCGCCGTTGACGAAACCGGTATCACTGAACGATCACGTCCAGCTCGTCGCCGCCTGTTTGCTGGGCTTCGCCCTCCAGGCGCACCACCAGCTTGTGCGGCAGGCAGACGATCGTCTTGGCGGCGTTCTTCATGCGGCCCTGCCGGATGCACAGGCCGTCGCGGCAGTTGGCCTCCTGCATATAGACCGCGCCGCCCTCCACCCGGATCACGTTGCGGCTGCCGTCCTCCTGCTCGACGACGTAGCTGTCCTCCATCGCCAGCGGGCGGCGCAGCACCTCGCTACCGTCCACCGTGACGACCACGCTGGACGCCTTCGTCCCCAGCGAGAGCTGGGAAAATGCGTACAGCGCGCCCGAGAGCAAAAGCGCGCAGGCGATCAGGATCAGGTCTCTCTTTTTCATATCGTCTCACTCTCCGTCCGGGTGAGCGTCCGGCGCGCCGGCGCCCTCCCCGGGCTGCGCTTCATCCGGCGCTTCCTCCTCAAGCGTCTCCTCCGGCGCTGCCTCCTCCGCCTCGCCGACATAGCTCAGGCGGATATTCTTGCGCGTTTCCAGGTCCCGGAGGGTCAGCGCCTTGCCGCGCAGGCTGACCACGCTGAGCACCGAATGCGTGGGATACGGCTCGCTGCCGAACGTGATCTCGTAGCCGCTGCCGCCGTAGTAGCCCGCCTCGCCCGCGATGACGCAGCTGCCGTCGCGCCGGAAGATATACTCCACGCCGCGCGAATCCTTCCAGCGCCCGATGATGCGGTAGACATAGGCGTCCAGCCGCTTGCGCGCCGTCTCGCTCACCGCGCTCACGGATTCCAGCAGCGGCAGCGCGTCCAGCGGGCGGCGCATGTCCGTGAGCGCCTTGGCGCGCTCCAGGCAGGCCGTGATGTACATCGAGCGGATATCGGCATAGCGCTCGGGCAGCTCGCTTTGCCACAGCGGCTCCAGCGTGCGGATGACGGAGGCGTAGTCGCCCAGCTCTGTGTCCATGCGGGCGCTGTTGCGCGGCTGCAGCAGCCAGGCGTCCTCGTTCTGCGTCACGCGCAGCTTCGCGTCCTCATAGCTGCCCAGCGCGGCAAAGGCGCGCGCCGCCTGCTCGTATTCGCCCGCCTCGCTCAGCGCCGCGGCCTTCCCATAGCGCGCGCGCATGGCGCGATCCTCCGCGTCCAGATACGCGCCGCAGGCCTCGTACAGCGCCGCCGCATCGTCGTAGCGCTGCTCGTCCATCGCCTCGCCCGCCTGGGCATAGCGGCTGCGCCTGGCCTGCGCGGGCGCGTCCTCGTAGTCGCCCAGCGCGTCAAAGCGCACGACGGCTTCCTCGTAGTTGCCCTCGTCATAGCACGCGCGCGCGATGGCATAGCGGCACGCGCGCGCCTTGTTCTGCGCGTCGGCGTAGCTGCCCAGCCCCTCAAAGCGCGGCAGCGCCGTCTCCGGCGAGCCGTCCATCTCCTGGCAGGCCAGCGCGTATTCGATGGCCCTGGCGCGCGTCGGCGCGTCCTCGTAGCTGCCCAGCGCGGCAAACTCCAGCGCCGCAGCCTCCAGCTGGCCGTCCTGCTCCAGCTGCGCGGCGTAGGCATAGCCCGCGCGGCAGAGCGCAGCCTCAGCCTCGCCCGCGCGCGGGAGCTGCTCCAGCCAGGCGATCGCCGTCACATAGTCCTTCTGCTCCAGCGCAGCCGTGCCCAGCGCCAGCGCCGCCTCCTCAAAGCGCGCTTTGGCGTCCTCATAGCCCTCGGCGGCCTTGAACTGCTCCGCCGCCAGCTCCAGGTCTCCCGCGGCCAGCGCATCCATGCCCGCCGTATACCGGCAGAGCCTGGCGCGGCTCTCGGCCTCCTCGTAGACGCCCAGGCTCTCATAATCGCGGGCTGCGTCGATGTACGCCCCCGCCTCCTGCGCCTCCTGTGCCAGCGCGTAGCGGCAGCGGCGGATCAGCTCGATGGCGTCGCCCCGGCCGGACACGCGCAGCAGCTGTTCGCTGGCCTGGGCATAGCGCCCCTCTCGCAGGAGCTGACGGCCATAGTCGTAGAGGCATTCCTCCAGCTGCGCCGGCGCGTCGCTGTAATCGCCCAGCGCCTCCAGGCGTTCAATCGCCGCGGGATAGTCCACCCGCTCCCGCGCGGCCATCGCCAGCTCGTAAGACAGCGCGCTGTGCATCGCCTGCGCCGCCTCGCTGTGCGGCATGGCCGCCAGCAATGCCTCGGCCTTGTCGGTGTCCCCGCCGTCGATGGCCAGCTGCGCGCGCGCAAGCACGGCGCGCTCATGCAGCGCCGCATCGCCCAGCGCGTCGGCGCGGGCAGCGGCCTCCTCCAGCGACGCGTCGGCTCCGGCGGCGATCAAGCCCTCGATGATGCCCGTCTCCGCCTCGCGTGCGCGCTGCGCGGCGTCGGTCAGCCCGGGCCAGTAGCGCTCCACAAGAGTATAGACCGCCTTCGCATCGGAGAGCTTGCCCGCGGCCATCTGCCGCTGCGCCCACCAGCACGCGCCGTAGGGCACGCCCCAGCGCGCCGCAGCCAGCACAAGCGCGACCGCGACCAGCAGCCCCACCGCCGTGCCCAGCGCGCGCCTGCGCCTGCGGCTCTTCTTTTGCATTTCGGTCTGCTCGCGCACGGTGGTCTCGCTTGAGCGGCGCAGGGTGTCGCGGGTCTGCTCCTCGAGCGCGCGCTCGCGCCGGCCCGCCGTCGAGTCGATGGCGGCATAGGAATAGTCCTTCAGCACCTGCGCGCGCTTGCGCTCGCAGCGGACGCAGGTGTCGTCGCTGGTGGGATTCGCCCGGCCGCAGACGCACATCCACACGATGTCGTCCTCCCGGGCATAGCCCGCCGCGTCCGCCCCGGCGACGGCGCGCAGCCTGTCCAGCTCACGCCCCTCCGGCAGCGCGTTGGGTGTGTATTCGCGCACGTTGCGCTCCTCCCGCCGCCAGACCACGCCGTCCTGGAACCAGACCTTCTCCACCGAAGCCTCCACGCGCACGGCGCCGTCCACATGCTCGGGGACGAACGTGCCGGAAAAGCGCTCGCGCGGCGCGCCCGGAGCTGCCGCGCGCACAAGCCTGCCGCCCAGACGCGTATCGTCCGCGTCAAAGCAGACGATGTTCATCTGCAGGCTGTCGATCGTCTTCTGAGACAGATTGAAAAACTCGATGAGACAGACCACCTGCTCACTCTCTTTGGCATGCTCCGTTTCCCTGCTGACGGTCACCTTCGTGATCTCCACCGGGCAGGTCAGATCGCTCTTCATCCTGTCACCTCTCTCGTTTTTCT
>JBJEYK010000104.1:0-8011 GCA_051886775.1 Candidatus Ventricola sp.
CAGCTCAGCGCGCAGCTGGGCGCGAGGATGCACGAGAGCCAGGACGCTATCGGCTCGCTGTATGATGTGCTGGAGCCGTACCTGATCACCGACCTCAGCCGCGGACGGCTGATCAACGAGGCCTGGGCTGCCAGGGACTATGCCAGCCGCCTGATTGAGCTGCCGGGCAGATATCAGATCGGCTCCGACGGATTCATGGAGTTCTGGGCGGACGAGGCAGAGCTCAAACGCACGGTGCTGGAGCTGTGCTACGAAGAACTGAAGTAAAGCCAACAGAGGGTTTTATGAAACGCAGCAGGGAGACCTGATTGCAAGAATAGAAAGGGGAAATTTGGTTATGAAGAGGTTTGTCTGTATCGTCGTTGCACTTGTGTGCTGCGCTTCCGTCGCTGTCGCTGCGCCCAGCAAGAGCACGGGCAACATGAGCAGCTCGACCACCGCTCCGGTGACGGAGACTGTTCTGCCCGCTCCGTCGGTTGAGGTGGAAGGACGCAATGCTGCGCATACCGCCCTGTGCACTGACGAGGTGGCCAAGCTTCAGGAGAGCGGCTCTGTCGAGGCGTATTTCGGCGATGTGAAGGATGAGGCTGGCAACAGCGTTTCTCTGGCGAGCATGCTGGGCACCGACGACGTGAAGGTCAACGAGTTTGTGCCGCTGACGGTCAGCAACTATGAGGAGAGCTACGGCAAGGTGCGCGCCACCTTCAAGCTGCCCACCGCTTATGCCAATGGCGAGAAGGTTGCCGTCATGATCGGCATCCCGAACGCTGCGACCGGCGAGATCGAGTGGGTTGTGCTCGAGGGTGTCGGCGTGGGCACTGACGGCGAGATTCAGGTCGAGTTCACGCCGGCGCTGCTGGTTGCCATCCAGAACAGCAACGCCCTGATGGCGGTTGCCAGCAAGTAATCGAGACGATTTGACAGTCTGCCAGAAGGCGGCGGAAGAGTGTGTTCCTTTCGTCGCCTTCTGCTATGTGATCACGAACGAATCTTTCTCAGATCGGAGAGTATGGCATGTCAGAGCAACAAATGCGCAGAGTTCGGATGGCTGACGCTCCTCAGCCCGTGCAGAATCGGACGGATGAGGAGGACACGATCGACCTGCTCGAGCTGATGTACAGGCTGCTGGACAGCTGGAAGCTGATCGTCTGTCTGGCGCTGATCGGCGCGATTCTCGCCGGTGTGATCACGGTCTTCTTCATCACGCCGAAGTATCAGTCCACCTCGACCATCTATGTGCTCAGCCGCAGGGATTCCGCCATCAATATGTCGGATCTGCAGATCGGCACGGCGCTGACAAACGACTATATCAAGGTCTTCAGCATGTGGGAGGTCCACGAGCAGGTCATCTCCAACCTGAATCTTCCGTATTCGTATACCCAGATGCGCAATATGCTCACGGTGAAAAACGACAGCAACACGCGCATGCTGGACATCACCGTCACCTCGGCTGATCCGCAGGAGGCCGCCGCCATCGCCAATGAATACGCAAGGGTGGCCAGCCAGTATATCGCGGACACCATGGCGACGGACAAGCCCAGCATCATGTCGGTTGCTCTGGTGCCGGCCAATCCCGTCAGCCCGAGCAAGACCAAGAACGTGCTGCTCGGCTTTATGGCGGGCATCGTGCTGGCGGCGGGCTATGTGGTCATCCGGATGCTGACGGACGACACCATCAAGACGGCGGAGGATATCCGCAAGTGCACGGGCCTGGTGACGCTGGCACTGGTGCCGGTAGAGGAAACCGTCAGTAAGAAACGAAGCGCGCCGCGCGCGGGGAGGAAAGCATGAACAGTCTGACGATCAGCCAGTTCCCGGCGCTGAGCTATGCCTGCGATGAGGCGGTCAACGCGCTGTGCACCAACCTCTCCTTCTCCGGCGAAAACGTCCGGAAGATCATGGTCACCAGCTGCCACGCCTCGGAGGGTAAATCGTTTCTGACGATGAACATCATGCGGACGATGGCCAAATACGGCAAAACCGTGGTGATGGTGGACACCGACCTGCGCCGCAGCATGATCGTGTCCAAATACGGCGTGCAGTTCCCGGATCCGAAGGAGAAAAAGGGGCTTGCGCATCTTCTGGCCGGCATGGCTCAGGAGGAGGAGGTCATCTACGAGACGAACATCCCCGGCGCGTACATGGTGCCTATCGGTCGCGCGGTGACCAATCCGCTACCGCTGCTCAACTCGCAGCGCATGGGCGTGCTGCTGGATCATCTGGCCGCCAGTGTGGACTATGTGCTGGTGGACGCGCCGCCGATTGGCATGGTCATCGACGCGGCGCAGATCGCGAAGTTCTGCGACGGCACGCTGCTGGTGGTGACGCACAATTCCGTCCACCGCAAGGAGCTGATCGACGCCAAGGAACAGCTCGAGCAGACGGGCTGCCCGATTCTGGGCACCGTGCTCAACATGGTGGAGTTCGGCAACTACCTCAGCAAGAAGTACTATTACCGTTCACACTATTCCAGCTATGGCTACGGCTACTACACGCATGACGGCGCATCCGACACGAAGGAAAGAGCAAAGACGCGCAAGCCCAAGGCGTGAAATGAATTGAACAGAAGCGGGGCTGTCGGTTACGACAGCCCCGCTTTGCTGCATGCGCAGGACAACAAAATAGCACCGCGATCCTGCCAGATCACGGTGCTATGGCTCCCCAGGTAGGGCTCGAACCTACAACCCTTCGGTTAACAGCCGAATGCTCTGCCATTGAGCTACTGAGGAATATCCCTGCGCTCCCTTAAGAACGAGGATATTATACAGCAGCCGGGGCAGTTTGTCAATAAGAGAATTCAGATTTCTTTGAATTCGCTGTGCCGGGCAGCCCGTCACTCGCGCAGGCAGCGGATCTGCCGGACGGCTACCTCGCTGGGGGTGATGTAGAGTGTGCGCTGGTGGGTGTAGATGACGAAGCCCGCCGGCGTGCCGCCGGGCTTTTTGATGTAGCGGCGCAGCGTCGCGTCGATGGGCACCTGCGCTGAGCGCATGCCCTTGGAATAGTATGCGGCCAGCATGGCAGCCTGCTCGAGCGTGGTCTCGGGCACGCTGGCGGCGTGCACCAGCACATGGGAGCCGGGCATCTTCTGCGCGTGCAGCCACAGCTCGTCTCCCCTCGCGCTCATGGTCAGGCGTTCGTTTTGCAGGGCGTTTTTCCCCACCTCGATCTCGATTCCGTCGCAGGAGAGGAACTTCATCGGCTGGGACGGCGCTTCCTTGCGCGGCTTCACCCGCGATACCGGCGCGCGGACGTGACCGGAGGCAACGAGCATGCTGCGCAGCTCGGAAAGCCCGGCGCTGTCGGTGCACTTGCGCAGGTCGTCCTCCATTTGCTCCAGGTATTCCAGCTCCTGCTCGGTTTTGGCCTTCTGCTCGGCGGCAAGGGTGCGCGCGCCGCGCGCCTTCTGATAGAGCTTGAAGTAGCGCTGCGCGTTCTGCGCCGGGGAGAGCGACACGTCCATCGGGATGTCGATCGGCTCGCAGGCGTCGCTGTAAAAGTTTTCGACATGCGCAACGGATTCGCCCTTCTTGAGGCGATAGAGGTTGGCCTGGATCAGCTCGCCGCACTGGCGGTATTCCTCCATCCGCGCCGCGCCGGAGAGCGCCTCGTTCTGGATGGCGAGCTTCTTTTCACAGCGCTCGATGTGGTTTTTCAGCGTGTGCGCGAGGCTGCTGGCGCGCTGGTTCATGCGGTCGCGGCGGTCGCGCTCGAAGAAATAGGCGTCCAGCGCTGCGCTGGGGCCGCCTTCAAAGGCCTGCACGCGCGCGAACGGCAGGTGCATCGGGGCGAAGGGATAGACATCCGCCGGGGTGCCGTCGTCCGCGAGGATGATGACGCTGGGGCCGAGCTGCGGCATCTCCCGCAGATAGTCGACCAGCCGGGCGGCCAGCGCGCTTGCATCCTCCCCGGAGACGAGAGCCGCGCCGTCCGCACCGATACGCGCTGCGGCCTCGCGGGCAGCCTGCGGCGAAAAGCCGGCGATGGACGCGCCGATGGCCTTGTCCAGCCTGCCGCCGGCCTTCGCAAGGCGCTCAGCCAGCGCTTCAGCCGTCGCAGTCCCGGGATCGAGCTTGCCCTGAGACGGAGGATAGGCATAGGGCAGGCCGGGCATCACCTGGCGCACGCGGGAGATGTCCTCGCCGATGTGGCGCGCAGCGTCGATGATGCGCCCGTCGCCTGCGCGCAGGATGATATTGGAATGGCGGCCCATGATCTCGATGACGAGCGTGCGCACGACGGCGTCGCCCATCTCGCTGAGCGCACCGATTTCGATTTCCAGAATGCGATCGCCCGCGACGCGGCGCACGGCCTGGATGCGGCCAGAGCCGATATACTTGCGCAGCAGCATGCAGAACATCGGCGGCTCCATGGGGCCGGTCTTTGCGTGCTCGCTGAGGTGGACGCGCGCGGCGTTGGCGGATGCGCTGAGCACGAGGCGGTAATTGACGCCCTGCGCGCGGATGAGCAGGTGAAGCTCGTCGCGCTCGGGCTGGATGATGCGGTCGATGCGTCCGTCCCTGAGTTTCTCGTCCAGCTCGCGCGCGACAAAGCCGAGCATGACGCCGTCCATGGGCATGGCAGTTGTCCTCCTTGTTGGTTTCCGGCACCATTATAGCATGTCCGGGCGGGATGCGCAAATCACAAAAGGCGGCAGGCATGGATGCGCATGCGGGGGAATACACTCAAGCGGAATGAACTGGCAAGGAGTGATGGAGGATGAAGCTGCCGAAGATCAGGATCAAACGGGCGGACGTGGAGCGCGCGCTCATCGGCTGCTCGGCGGCGCTTGTGCTGCTGCTCTCCGTGAGCGGCAGAGGGACGCAGAAGGAACCTTACGAGGAGCCGCTGGAGGATCTGCCGCAGGCGGAGGTGGCCGTGTCCGGCCAGGCGCGGGACATGCAGCAGACCGTCGTCTACTACGAGGACGGCGACGGCTATCTCGTGCCGGTGCAGCGCGACGTGGCCCGGCAGGACGGCATTGCCAAGGCAACCCTGGAGCTGATGGTGCAAAGCGCCCGCAACGACATGGACGCCGCGCGGCTGGGGCTGTCGCCCGTCGTGCCGGAGGGGACGACGTTTGACCTGGACATCGCTGACGGGCATGCGCGGGTGGATCTGGGCAAGGCCGTGCTGACCGCGGGCGACAAGCAGCAGGAGGAAAACCTGCGCACGGCCATCGTCTGGGCGCTGACGGAGTTTGACACGGTCAAGGATGTCAATTTCCTGGTGGATGGGCAGAAGCGCAGCACGCTAACGCATGGCACCAACATCTCCGGCTCGTACACGCGCGTGGGATTGAACCAGGAGGAGCCGGCGGCGGAGACCTTTGCCGGCGCGCGGGAGGTGCAGATGTACTTCCCGGCGCAGGACGGGCGGCTGCTGGTGCCGGTATCGCGCACGGTGTACGCCCAGGATGATATCGCAACGGCGGTGTTTGAATTCCTGCGCGGCCCCAAGGCTGACAGCGGACTGGAGACGCCGCTTGGCAATGACGTACAGCTGCTGGGGGTCAGCGTGGCGGACGGCGTGGTGACGATCAATTTCAGCAAGGCGTTTACGAAAATCGCGGAGCAGAGCGACGGCGGCGTTCAGGCGATGCGTGCGCTGATGATGACCTGCACGCGCTATCCGGGCATCCGCAAGGTCAGGATCCTGGTGGATGGGGAGCCGTATCAGATGCCGGTCACCGACGTGCCGACGTTTGCCAATGTCGCCTCGGAGGTGGAGAGCCAGTTCCCGGAGGTCATGGCGATCGAATAGACAATCTGAGCCTGAATGCGCTGCGTTCAGGCTCAGCTTGTCGACAAAGGATTGTCGACAAGCTGGCGATGCAAGTCTGCTATCGCATCCTTGCATCGGTTGGAGAACGAGAAAACATCATTTCTCGCGCGCCCTACGGGCACACTCCAAATGATATCGGAAGCAGACTGCGTCTGCTCCTCGCGGCGCACATGTCGCCGCTGCGGATTTCATATGAAGGGGCCGCAGCCCCTTCATGCATCCCCAGAGACTGTTTCCTGCTTTGTTGATAGTCTGAGCCTGAATGCGCTGCGTTCAGGCTTTTCTTCGCGCACGGGATGTGATATACTGCTGCCAGGAGCACCGTGCAAAGGAGAAGCATCAATATGGAAAACAAAGCGCTGCCCCGGCTGATCGTGGCCAGCAACAACGCCAACAAGCTGCGGGAATTCGAAGCGATTCTGGGGCGCCGGTATGCGATTGTGTCCATGCGCGACGCGGGGATTGACGCGGACATCGAGGAAAACGGCACGACCTTCGAGCAGAATGCGCTGATCAAGGCGCGGTATGTCATGGACGCGACCGGCTGCGCGGCCATCGCGGACGACAGCGGCCTGGAGGTAGACGCTCTGGGCGGCGCGCCCGGCGTGTACAGCGCGCGCTACTGCGGCCGTCACGGAGATGACGAGGCGAACAACGACCTGCTGCTGGCCAACCTGCGCGACGTGCCCGCGCCGCGCACGGGGCGCTATGTGGCGGCGATTGCGCTGGTGCGCCCGGGCTGCGCGCCCATCGTGCGGCGCGGCGTCTGCGAGGGGGAGATTCTCTTTGAGCGCAGGGGCGCCGGCGGATTCGGATACGACCCGCTGTTCCTGTGCGAGACGGGCGAGACGTTTGCCGAGGTCTCGATGGAGACGAAGAACGCCATCAGCCACAGAAGGCGCGGCATTGAGGCCGTGCTCGCCGCGCTGGAGGCGGAGCGGGTATGACGCGCGTGGGCATCTTCTCGGACAGCCACGGCGACTGCCGGGCGCTGGACGAGCTGCTTTTGCAGATGGGGCACATCGACGCGGCGTGCTTCCTGGGGGACATTGCGCGGGACGCGGCGCATCTGGAGGAGCGGCTCTCGCAGCTGCCGCATCAGCCCCCGCTCTACGCCGTGCGCGGCAACAACGACTTCGCCTGTGCGCTGCCCGACGAGCGCCTGGCCGAGCTGGGCGGCGTGCGCATCTACATGACGCACGGGCATCTGATCACCAGCCCGATGGCCCTGGCCTGCCGCGCAAAGGAATGCGGTGCGATGGTTGCGCTGTTTGGCCACACGCATGCGCCGCTGTGCGACTATGCGCTCGGCGTGCTGCTGCTCAATCCCGGCTCGGCGGGCAACGCCTGCCGCGGCGGGCGCGCGCGCGCCAGCGTGCTGGAAATCGACGGCGGCACATTCCGGGTGAGAGACGTGCGCATGTGAGGACCGTTTGTCGGCATTGGCGGCAGCTTGATCGCCGAATGTCCCGGTTTTCCGCGCAAATCCCGCCGGAATCATGGATAAAACGCGCATAAAGGGTTGTATTTTTGAAATAGCGGTGATATAATAGCCGCGTAGGATGGTGTTAAGCGGAGTGTACTGCGTCTTGCAGTCTTGATGAAAGAGTGGGAGAGATGCCCACTCTTTCTGTTGAATGCAGCGCTTTTTATCCGAACAGACTTGGGAGTGTGTGAATGGCACAAAGCGATCTGAACCGTGTCGTTGAGCCGGCCTGCCGAAGGCTTGCCAAGGAGCAGCAGGTGGAGCTGGTGGACGTTGAGCTTGTGCGAGAGGGCGCGAGCCGGTATCTGCGGATCTATATCGACAAACCCGACGGAATTACCTTGAACGACTGCGAAACGTATCATCGCGCCGTGATGCCCCTGGTGGAGCGCGTGGATTACGATTTCCTCGAGGTATGCTCGCCGGGCCTTGATCGTCCCCTGAAGACGCAGCGTGACTTCGACGCGCACATCGGCGACCTGGTGGAGGTGCACCTCTATCGCGCGGTCGACCGGTGCAGGCGCTTTGAGGGCGAGCTGCTGGGCCTTGCGGGGGATCAGGTGAGCCTGAGAATCGGCGAAGAGGAGCGGCGCTTTGCGCTCAGAGAGATTTCGCTGTGTAAACCCGTGATCGTCGTCACCGAGGAGGATCTGGCCGACGGTCGGATGCCGGATGCCGGCGATGAGGAAGGAGAAGCGTCAGATGATGGACAAGAATGAAAACAGAGAGATGATCGAGGCG
>JBJEYK010000105.1:0-1711 GCA_051886775.1 Candidatus Ventricola sp.
CTCCGCGGGAAAATGCAGGATTACTTGTCGAAGCCCGGCAGGCCCTCGATCGCGTACGCGCGCACCGGGCAGGAATCCGCGCCCATGATGGGCAGCGGCGCGTAGGACATGAAGAACGTGTCGGCCTTGAGGCATTCGAGGTTCTTGAGCACCTCCAGGAAGACGATGTTCTTGGCCATCAGGATATCGTGGAAGGGCTTGACATTCGCCTCGCAGTCCTCGATGGACACGCCGTCGCCAAAGCCAACGCACTTGACTTCCTTCTGAGCGAACCAGTTGGCGCTGTCCTCGCCGATCACCAGGCGATGGTCGGTCGGGCCGTTGGTCGCCGGGGTAAACGGCGGGATCTTGTGCGGGCTGTCCAGCAGGACGATGTCGCCCGGCTTCACGCGGTCACCGATGGCCTTCTCGAGATCCTCGCCGGTGATCTGGTGGTTCTCCGGCAGGTCGAGCACGACGTAGATCGCGCGGCCCATGAACGTGGTCAGCGGCAGATCGCCCACAGAGGCGCCCTGCTCAAAGTGATGATACGGGCACTCGCAGTGCGTGCCGAGGTGGCTGGTCAGGTCCAGCGCGGTGTGGAAGTCGGGGATCGGCCCGCCAGTGTTGTAGCGGATCAGGCGGCAGCGACGGCTCTCCGTCTCGGGATCAAGCGTCTTGGTGAGATCGACGATGCGAAGACCGTTCAGCTCATATACGGGTTCCATAGACATACCTCCATATTTTCTTCGGGGCAAGCCCCGTGTTTCGTGGCTTACGCAAGCGCTCAGCGCCTGCCCTCCATCGCGTGCACCAGCGCGACCATCGCCTCATGCGTGGGCGCAGGCACGCCATTGCGTCTGCTGGCGCGCACGACGCTGCCGGAGATGGTGTCCACCTCGGTCTTGCGTCCGTCGCGCAGGTCGGCGTAGATGCTGGTCAGCCCCTTCGGGCTGCGCTCGCACACGCCGCGTACCTCGGCAATCTTCTCATCGACGTCGAAATCCAGCCCCTCGCCCGCCGCCACGGCGACAGCCTCGCGAACCAGCCTTTCGCACAGCGTCCAGGCGCTCTCGTTTTCGGCGATATAGCCCAGCGGCACCTGCAGCACGCCCGTGAGCACGCTGGCCGAGACGTTGGTGAACATCTTGCCCCAGATGAGCTTTTGCACCTGAGGATTGACCGCTGCCTCCAGGCCGCTCTCGGTGAACGCCCTGGCTACCGGCTCCAGACGGGCCACGTCGCCTTCGAGCGCGCCGATAAACGTCTTGCCCGAGCCGCCGTGGCGAATCTCGCCGAAATCGACGATGGCGCTGTTGTGCTGCGTGGTGCCGATGATCACATGCGCGCGATCGGCAAACTCCAGCAGCGTATCCTCATGTCCGCTGCCGTTCTGCAGGGTCATCAGATAGGTGTCCGGGCCGATCAGCGCGCGATTGGCCTGCAGCGCACTCTTGGAGAACATCGCCTTCACAAAGAGCACCACGACATCCGCGGGGGCCTCGCCCTCGGTGCTCGTCACCGCGCGTGGATGGCACTGGGTGACGCTGCCGTCCGGCTCATGAATGGTCAGTCCCTTTTCATTGATCGCCTCGACCTGCCTGGGATTGACATCGACCAGCAGCACGTCGTTGCACCGGCTCAGATAGCCGCCAAAGAGCGCGCCCATCGCGCCCGCGCCGATCACCGCAATCCTCATCTGTTGACGCCTCCGCTTCATGCACAGTCCGTT
>JBJEYK010000106.1:0-7977 GCA_051886775.1 Candidatus Ventricola sp.
CCACTTTTTCCGGGACGATGTCCACGGCATAGACCTTATTGTGTTGTGCCAGCAGCACCGCGAGAGATAATCCCACATAGCCGGTACCGGCGACTGCAATCGTGTACTTCTTCATGCTTACTCCTCTATTTGGTAGGAATCACTTTATGTAAAGCTGTGGTTATCATCGGGGATGATGTTGTCATCACTGGATACTCACAGCGCAGAATCATCAAATTTCAAGCCAACAATGTGTTTATCACTTCAAGGACAGGTCTATCCGAAAATGTTCATTTTCATTTCAGTGGGTTTTTCAGCACCAGAAATGTTCATTTATACCTTCAAAACCCTCATCAAACTCCTGAAATTCACCCACTAAAGTTCATAGGGTAGACCCCTAGGTCTGCTGATAAATCATTAAAAACAACAATCCGGTTCTTCCATAGGTCATTGACTGCAAATGAGCGTTTTCCGGGCCTCTATCTCTTAAATTTTCCCCTATGATTCTTTAGGGTAGACCCCTCATAATCTCTATATCATCTATTGAAAATCCTTGATATTACAGAATTTTTCAATCTTCCTCTTATCTTCTTCCAACCCAATTTCATGTTCAAAATGCACTTATCACTATTCCCTTACCTCTACCCGAAACGAAAATTTCCACGTTTTCCGCCCCATCCATTTCGCTTAAAAATAGACCTCAACCATCCATAGCCACGAGAAACCCCTCTCCATTTCATTTGAAAATGTACTTATCACTATCCTCAGACCTGTACCCTAAAGCTCATATTCCGGCAATAATGAATGATTTTTCTGGTCATCATAGCCTACGAAAAATCGACTGAAAATTTAGGGTAGACATTCCCCAATGGAGCTAACAATTTTATGGTCATTATGTACATTTTCTGTCGCTCATTTTTCGATTTTTATTGTTAAATATGACGGATTTTTTCGTATTTTGATCTTTACACTGCTTTTTTGCTCCATTTTTCTTGAGTATATTGGGTATACATGGATTTACTCAAAACCACTACTTCATATACTAATCAAGTAGTGAAAAGCTCATATCCCATGAGTAAGTCACCCCTCTCACATGAGTTATTCGCCCCTTTTCTGACGATTCTATATTTCCGGAATACGTGCGCTGAACATTCGCAGCATCAGCAATAACCGCAGACCCATCATCTGCCCATGCTTCTTTGACAGCCAGCGTAGCGGTCAGATCCAATTCCCTTTCTGCCAGATCCTGCTCGAAATGCTCCTACTGAATGGACGGTTTGTCCATTGTGAATCAGTTCCACCAATTCAAGCACAATGCCCGCAGCCGCAATCTTCACATCCATAAGCTTTCTCACAAGTTGAATTCTCCTCCATTACCTAACGACCCTATTTGTCGGCCATCATATATCCCCCTATGTCCATCATTCCTTTGAGAACAAACGCCTCACACACTCGTAGCTGCTGATATCTCCGATGTCGTACCGCTTTCCCGGCATCCTAAAAGCGTACATCGGCGTTTTCTCGCTCAACCACGCAGCGAAACTCCCCGGAGCATCGTAACCGCAACCGTTGTCCAACGCCTCCTGGATGCGCTTCACATCAACGCTCCGATAGCAGTAGAACGGCGGCACCGCCAGATTTCCCTTTGGGGCCTTCGGTTTCTCCTCATAAGAAGTAATCACGTTCTCGCGATCGACCGTGATGATTGCCGTCTTCTGCTGCTGCTTCAGTTCATTTTCTTCATGACACATCACGCAGGAGGCATGCTTCTCTTTTGCAAAGCTCACGAAGCCGGAAAGGCTGAAATCCAGCACGTTGTCCCCGGCCATGACCAGCAAGTCGTCGGAGAGGTTCAGCGTTTCCACAGCCAACTGGATGTCCTTGACCGCCCCCAGGCGGGTCTCATTGGTGTCGGTGCCGTCATCGATTACCGTGATCTCGTAGGGTCGTGTTCTCGCCTTGTTTTCTTTCCAGTTTTCAAAATGCCGGGCAAACCTGTGGTTGGAAATCACCACGAACTCATCGATATCCGTCGTATCGACGAGATCATCCACTAGCCAATCCAGAATGGACTTCTCGCCGACCTGCAGCAGCGGCTTTGGGAGGTTTTCGGTCAGCGGATAGAGCCTCGTAGCATACCCGGCCGCCAGTATCAAGCACTTCATGGATTTTCCTCTCCCCACAGCGCAGCGCCGTCTGCACTCTCGCACAGATGGAAGGAATACTTCCCTTCCAGCGCCGGATATGCTTTCAGGTATTCGGCGGTCACCCTTGCTTCGATCTCCTCCGCATCGTCTGGATCGATGAGCGCCATGCAGCAGCCCTTGAACCCGGCGCCGGAGAAACGGCCGCCGTAGATTCCCTTGGTGCCGGCCATGATTTCATACAGCTTCTTCAGCTCATCGCAGCCGCACTCATAGTTTTCAATGGAGGATTTGCCGCTGGCGAACACCAACTGGCCATAGCCTTCCAAATCGCCCCTGCGCCACAACTCCGCGCCGGCTTCTGTCCTGGCGAATTCGCCATAATAATGCTCTGCTCTGCGCCGCCACGGCTCCGGCAGCCGGCCCTTATAGGCTTCAAATACCTCCTCCGGTACACAGCGCAGGCAGGTCTCTGCAAAGGTTCCGTAATCCATCCCGGCGTAGCCCATCAGCGCATAGGCCGCGGCCTTGCATTCGTCCTGACGCAGATTGTATTTGGAATCCGCCAGGGAACGCTCCAAGCCGGAGAATAGAATGGCGATCTTATGGGGCTTCATCGTTGCCGCAGTCGGGATCAGCTCGAAGCCGTCGTCCTGGGTGTCCAGATACAGCAGATGATTCTTTTTCGACAGCACCTCGCAGGATTGATCCATCTTACCGCAGTTCACGCCCACATACTGGTTTTCCGACGCCTTGGCGGTCAGAATCATCTCCATCGGCGTGAGATGAATGCCGTTGACCTTGCACAGTGCGCTGAGGAAGCAGATAATCACCGCCGCCGAGGAAGAAAGCCCGCCAATCGGAAGACTGCCCTCGATCACGCCGGAAAGGCCAACATGCAGCGAATACTTCTCCCCCAGCATCTTCGTCGCGCCTCGAAGATGATCCGCCCAATCTCCCTCTTTGACCTTCGGCACCGCGTTCACATGAAACTGTGCCCGCTTGGGGAAGTTCAGCGATTGCAGTTCAATGATGCCGTTGCGCTTCGGACGGTAGGCCATGTGAATGCCCTTGTCGAGCGCCAGCCCGTTGATTTTGCCGAGCTGGTGATCAATGTGGGCGCCCAGCGGGCTGACGCGATACGGGCAGAACGCCACCGCATCCGGCGGTTTATGATAGAGCTGCTCGTAAACTTCCGTGCACTTCATGCGGTGAACAATCCTTTCCCGGCTCTGGAAGCAGCGCGACACGCCGGCGGGCGGCAGCTGACCGGCAATCATCCATGTATCAACAATCATTGCAGAAACAGGCGCCAACCCCCTCGGCGGACTTGCGCAGCCCGTCCCGCGGCTGGCACTGAGCTTGAACCCAGCTTCACGCTCCGCGCGCTGATGCCTGCGCCGACATCACCGGGCAGCACGAAAACCCAATGTCACTCAGCCAATATCCGCCCTTAAAAACGACAAAACCCGCACTGCTGTGGGCGCATGGCTGCGCCCAGCATTGCGGTCAAGACAGCTTTTCTTCTGTTTTGTCGTATCCCGAACCATGACACTTGCGTCATCTCCATCCTGTCGGCCAGCAGCAAACAGCAGGCTGAAGCCCGCGGCTTGCCCAGTCCTCGATTCGTTCACGGCACACATCGCTATGCGATGCCGCGCCTTCACTCGCCCTGCATCCCAAGCACTGCGCCAACCGTCCTGAAGATGATCTTCCAGTCCGTCCAGAAGCTGCGCTCACGCACATACTTCAGGTCCAGCTCCAGCCATTCGTCGAAGCTCAGCTCATTGCGATGCGGCTGAATCTGCCAATAGCAGGTCAGGCCGGGCGTCACATACAGGCGCTGCCTCTGGTATTCGTTGTACTGCGCCACCTCGCGCGGCAGCGCGGGGCGCGGCCCGACGATGCTCATGTCGCCCTAGAGGATGTTCAGCAGCTGCGGCAGCTCGTCGATGCTTGTCCGGCGGATGAACCGACCGACCCGCGTGATTCTGGGATCCTCCCTGATCTTGAAGACCGGCCCGTCCATTTCGTTCTGATCGAGCAGCTCATGGAGCTTCGCCTCCGCGTTGGGCACCATTGAGCGGAACTTCAGGAAGCGGAAGACCTTTCCATCCCTGCCCACGCGATCCTGCGCAAACACCGGGCTGGCTCCCGGGCTGTCCACCCAGATCACCAGCGCGACCAGCAACATAAATGGCCAGAGCACAATCAGCGCCAGCAGCGAAAGGACGATATCCTGCGCGCGCCGTCCTATCCAATAGAGCCGTTTATCCCCAAGCACCGCGCTGCGGTCCACCCAGGATGCCTGACGATCCTTCGGCACGTCTCCATGATCTGGTCTCATGTTCTTTCCCCAATCGTCCATCTGAATCCTCTGTCCTTCTCCTGTCTGCATCCGCGGACTCCCCTCCGCGTCCTGTGATATACAGCCCAGGCGGCGCATTCAATCGTCCCCATCGCCGTGATGCGCGCCATGCGCGATCAGGTCAGCCCCGTCAGCCGCCTGGCGTACGCGCGGCTGCACTGCGCGCACAGCGCCTGATACGCAGCGTGCATCTGAAAGGGCCGCCTCCGGCTGTCATGCGCGTCGCAGGCAACGAAATCGATCAATTCCTCCCGCAGCCAGCCGCGCATGCGTCTGTCGCTCAGGAAGCCCTTTCCCCCGATCACCGTGCTGGCGTTGACCTGATAGCTCAGCGCATGCGCCTGCTTCAGTCGCCGGGCATTCTGCCCGTGCGCCAGGCAGGCATAGCGCTCCATGTGCGCCACGACCAGCCTGTATCCCGCCTCCTCCAGCATCTGCGCCGCCGCCTCGATCTCCTGATAGGAAATCTCCGGCGTGAACTCCATCAGCACGCGATGCGTATTGCCCAGCGTCGGCAGGCGCCTCTGCACGGCATAGCGCTCAATAGCCGGCGTGTACATGACCTCCGCCCCGGCATATAGGCGCATGAGGTACTGCCTGCTCCGGCAATACTGCCGCGCCTCCTCCAGGTGCCTGGCATAAAGCTCCTTGTCAAATGGATACACACCAGGTGTCACATGCGGTGTGGAAAACAAAAAAGCAATGCCGTCCGCATACGCCGCGTCCAGCATGGCCTCCATATCAGATTGAGTCTGCGCGCCGTCATCCACTCCATACACAAAGTGAGAGTGAATATCCATGTATCCGATCACGGCACGCACGCGCTCCCTTCGTCTGATGAGGTTCATCTGCAAGCAATAGCATACCTGCGCGGCATCGCTCCCATGCCGGCATATAGAAAGCCGAGGGCATGCCCTTCGACCGCCCTGTTCAGCCCGAATGCCCTCTCATGAGAACACAATTCCCCTATTGCTCATCCATTTGAACCCTGCAGACCCTCTGCGCGGGCCTTCCTGGCTGAATGTTATCTGTGGCTCCCAGCCGCACCGCCCCACAGTGCCCCTTCCGGGTGAACCACCGACCTTCCTTTTTCATTATATGATGACGTGCCGTATATGTCAAGCCCTTTCTGGCGGACGCGTCAAAGTCCTGCGCAGCCTGAGAAAAAAGCTGCCGCTGCCTCTCTGTACACCGCCTGCCGTTTGTGATATACTGTGTGTAACAAATCAACCGCCGCTACGGCAGGAAAGAGGCCCGACGATGAAAAAGCTGCTCTCCCTTGCGCTGCTTTGTGCGCTGCTCTGCCTGAGCCTGGCAAGCGCTGCCAGCGCCGCCACCTTCTCCCATTCCAGCCAGGCGCCGTCCTATACCGGCGGGAACGCAGGCGCTGTGATCACCTTCTCCAAGGGCAAGTTCTACGGCGGGCAGACATTCCCCGTGTACAGCGGCCCGGGCTATGAGTACTACCGTGCCGCCGGCGGCTGGGCCAAGATGTCCACCGACGAAGCCTCCTATGTCGCCGGGCGCGAGGGCGACTGGATCCTGGTCATGTATCCGCTCAGCGGCGGCGGCTATCGCGTGGGCTATGTCGATCGCACGCAGCTGCACTACACCTACCGCATCGGCGAGCTGTCCCTCGCCTACGTCAGCGCGACGATTACGCAGGACTGCTCCCTGACGCAGGATCCGCTCAGCGCTGCGCCCGCCACGCTGGCCAACGTCTCCCGCGGCGAGCAGGTGACCTATCTGGCGGAATTCCGCGACAAGCGCGATTACGCTTTCGTCGAGCTTCTGGTCGAGGGCCAGTGGGTTCGCGGCTTCGTGCCGTCCTCCTGCGTGAGCTATTGACAGCAGCCCGCGCGTTCCCCCGCACGGCGCAAAGAAGGACACGTCTCCCCCGGGGCGATCCCGGGGCAAAGGCGTGTCCTTTGCGCTGTCCGTCCTTTGTTATTCCAGATTCAGTCGGCGCGTGAGAAAGTACGCCGTGATCATGTGCAGCGCCGCTGCCAGCAGCACAGCCGCCAGCGCAGCGCCCAGCAGCGCCACATTCGTGGCCACGCCGTAGCGCATCTGCTCCAGCATCCGGGAGATCAGCGCGCCCGCGCCCGTCACGCGCAGCAGCCAGGCCAGTCCCTTGGAAAGCATGCCCAGCGCAATCTGCAATGCGATATATGCCGCAACGGACATCGCGCCCTTGTGCGCGCTGAAGCTGTGGCCAATCGCCATGGCGGCGTAGAACTGCAGGCACATGCTGATGCCGCCCAGCACCAGCAGCACCGGCATCCACAGGCCAATTGCCGTGAGCATCGTGATCGCATGCTCGGAGAGGCTCATTCCGTTCTCGCGCAGCAGCGCCATCAGCTCCTCAAGCCCCCGCCCGATCGCGCGGACCAGGCTCACGT
The DNA here is from genome assembly GCA_051886775.1 of Candidatus Ventricola sp. Taxonomy (GTDB): domain Bacteria; phylum Bacillota; class Clostridia; order Christensenellales; family Aristaeellaceae; genus Ventricola. Next base: position 6,894 of record JBJEYK010000106.1, read on the forward strand.
CCGCCGCCACGATCAGCATCCCCAGCACCACCGTGACCAGCGCCACGGCAAACCAGAGCACCGACACCAGCGCCTTGGACAGGATCTGCTTGTGCACGCTGACCGGCAGCGTCATCATCAGGTAGCCCTCGTCGCGCAGCAGGTTCCTGTAAAATCTGCGGATCATCAGCACAAACGCCATCACCCACACGCCGAGGGAGGCTGCCACAGCGGCGACCAGCAGCAGACCGCCCAGCACGTTTGCCAGCGTGCTCCTCATGTTCAGCAGCCAGCGGATTGACAGATTCGCGCCCACCGCTGTGAGCAGCGTGATCAGCAGCATCGGCCCCATGACCCGCCCCGTCGCACGAAGCTCGTGCTTCATCAGTTTTCTCAGCATTTGAATACCTCCCTGAACAGCGCATCCACGCTCATGCCCTTTTCCTCCCGGATCGCATCGGCGGAGGCCTCCAGCACCACGCGCCCCTTGTTGAGAAAGATCACGTCGTCGAGCACCTTCTCCACGTCCGCGATCAGGTGAGTGGAGATGATCACCGCCGCCTCCGGGTTGTAGTTGCCGATGATCGTCGAGAGAATGTAGTCCCTCGTCGCCGGATCGACGCCGCCAATCGGCTCATCCAGCAGGTACAGCCTGGCCTGGCGGCTCATCACCATGATCAGCTGCACCTTCTCCCGGGTGCCCTTGCTCATCTGCCGCACGCGCTGCCGCCGGTCGATGCCCAGCTGATCGAGCATCTTCTGCGCCGTGTCCCGGCTGAAGTCCGCATAGAAATCCGCGTAGAAATCCACCGCCTGCGCAGCGGTCATCCATTCCGGCAGCACGGGCCGCTCCGGCAGATAGCTGCACAGCGCGTGCGTCTGCGGCCCGGGCGACATCCCGCAAATGCGCAGCGTGCCCGATGCGGGCGTCAGCAGGCCGTTCGCCAGCTTGATCAGGGTGGTCTTGCCGCTGCCGTTTGGCCCCAGCAGGCCCACGATGCGCCCCGATTCCACATTCAGGCTCACACCGTCCAGCGCGGTCGTCTTTCCATAGGTCTTGCGTACATCCTTACACGTCAGAACATTCATCTGCCGCTTTCCCCTT
>JBJEYK010000107.1:0-7890 GCA_051886775.1 Candidatus Ventricola sp.
TAGTCGTACTCCTGCTCGCGCGCGAGCGTGCCCTCGCCCGCCCAGATGGTCTTCTCGTAGCTCATGGGGTGTCCTCCTTCATCCAACGCCCTCAGGCGTTATTCGACATCCTTGCGCGTGATCTCCCCGCCGCGCGCGCCCACGATGCGCAGGTCGGTCAGGTGCAGGCCGCGCACATGCTCGGCGCTCAGGCCGGCCAGCGTCACAGGCTTGGCGACCGCGTTCATCACCGGCACCTCCGGCGCGGCCTCCACCAGGTGAATCTGCGTATTGACGATGCTGATGTCCTCCAGCGGGGCCTCCGGCAGGCCGCACAGGCAGGCGGCGGCGCTGCGCGCGCCGGTCACCACGATGTCCGCCATGCGGATGCGGCGCACATGCGGGGTCGCCTCCGTCACGGGCTGGGCGTTCGGGTCGGAGACGATGGGCGCCTTGCCGTCCTTGCCGCAGAAGTACATGAGGTTGACCACCAGCGGGCAGAGCACGTCGTTCATCACCACGCCCGTCACGCTCACGTCCTCCACGCTGCCGCCGCGCCCGCGGCGGGACTTGATGCGGATGCCGCGGTCGGTGCCGTCAAACACGCAGCCCGCGATGGCCACGCGCCGGATGGAGCCGCTCATCTCGCTGCCGAGCACCACGCCGCCGTGGCCGTGCACCATCGTGCAGCCGGTGACGGTGATGTTCTCGCAGGGGACGGCCTCGTCCGCGTCCTCAGTGCCGGCCTTGATGGCGATGCAGTCGTCGCCCACGTCGATATGGCAGCCGCTGATGCGCACGTTGCGGCAGCTCTCCGGGTCGATGCCGTCGGTGTTGGGCGAATCGGCGGGGTTGACCACCGTCAGGTCGCGGATCGTCACGTTCTCGCAGCGCAGCGGGTGCACCGTCCACGCCGGGCTGTTGGTCACCCTGAAGTCCGACAGGCGCACGCGCTCGCAGTCCTCCGGGCTGATGAAGTACGGCCTGGCCGCGTCCTTCATTTCGCCCGCGCGGAACGCACGCCACCAGCGCGCGCCCTGGCCGTCGAGCGTGCCGGGGCCGGTCACGGCGATGTCGTGCTCGCCCTTGGCATAGATCAGCGCGCGGCGGCACGGCTGCTCATAGCCCTCCCAGCGCGTGCGGATGACGGGATAGGCGTCGAAATCGTCGGTGAAGCGCAGCACGGCGCCCGCCTCCAGGTGCAATTCCACGTTGCTGCGCAGCACAAGGCTGGCCGTCTCAAACTCGCCCGCGGGCACGACGACCTGCCCGCCGCCCTGCATGGCCGCCGTATCGATCGCCTGCTGAATGGCCTGCGTGCAGCGCTCGCCGCGCACAGCGCCAAAGTCCAGAATGTTCATCATGCGTTCTCCTCCTGCCTGCGTATTGCCGTGTGTCAGCCCAGATCCTCGCCGCGCTCGATCGCCGTGATCTGATCGATCCGGCGCTGATGGCGGCCGCCCTCGAAGTCGGTCGTCAGGAAAATCTCCGCGATCATGCGGCCCAGGTCTGCGCCCACCACGCGGCCGCCCATGGCCAGCATGTTGGCGTCGTTGTGCCTGCGGGTCATCTTGGCGGAATAGCAGTCCGAGCAGCAGGCGCAGCGGATGCCCTTGACCTTGTTGGCCGCCATGGAGATGCCGATGCCCGTGCCGCAGATGACGATGCCGCGCTCGCACTCGCCGCTGGCCACGGCCTTCGCCGCGCGCTGGGCGAACTGCGCGTAGTCGCAGCTGTCGGCGGTATAGGTGCCGTAGTCGCGGTAGGTCAGGCCCATGCTCTCGATCAGCGCGATGATTTCCCGCTTCAGCGGCAGGCCCGCGTGATCGCTTCCCAGTGCAATCATGGTGATATCCTCCGTTTCATTAATCGATGAAGTCCTCCGGGCGCAGCGGCTCATGGCCGGGCAGACCGGCCTCTTCCTGCGCCTGCCGCTCCGCCTCGTGGTCGGCGAAGACGAGGTTTTTCAGGTTCTCGCGGCTGACCACGGTGTTCGTGCCCATGCACGCGCTGCAGCGGAACAGGCATTCCGGGCAGACGCAGCCCAGGTGAACCCCCTCCGCCTGAATCATATACGCCCCGCATTCCGGGCATCCGCATCGCATACGCGCCGCCTCCTTGCGTCAGATGAGCTTTTTGTGGGTGAACGCGCGGCGGTTCGCGGCGAAGTCCGCGACGATGTCGCCGTGGCCGCGCAGGATGTACTTGTAGGAGCACAATCCCTCCAGCCCCATCGGGCCGCGCGCATGCAGCTTGCCGGTGGCGATGCCCACCTCCGCGCCGAAGCCGTAGCGGTAGCCGTCGGCAAAGCGCGTGGAGCAGTTCTGATACACGCCCGCGGAATCGACCCGCGCGAAGAAGCGCTCCGCCGCCGCGTCGTCCTTCGTGACGATGCAGTCGGTGTGGTGGGAGCCGTAGCGGTTGATGTGGTCGATGGCCTCGTCCAGCGAATCGACGATGTGCACAGCGATCACATTGTCCAGATACTCCGCGCGCCAATCGCTCTCGTCCGCCGTCTCGCAGGGGATGCCGGGCATCAGCGCCCGGGCGCGCGCGTCGGCGCGCAGGCGCACGCCCGCCGTGTGCAGCGCGCCCGCGACGACGGGCAGCGCCGTCGCCGCCGCATCGCGGTGCACCAGCAGCGTCTCCGCGGCGTTGCAGGCGGCGGGGTACTGCGTCTTGGCGTCGACCGTCACGCGCGCAGCCATCGCAGGATCGCACGCGGCGTCCAGATACACATGGCACACGCCGTCGCTGTGGCCCAGCACGGGGATGCGGCTGTTGTCCATGATGTAGCGGACAAAGGCGTTGGAGCCGCGCGGAATGATCAGGTCGATGTACTCGTCCAGCCCCAGCATCGCGCCGACCTCCTCGCGCGTGTGCAGCAGCGCGGCCCAGCCCGAGGGCATGCCCGCCCCGCGCGTCGCCTCCTCCAGCACGGCAAACAGCGCCTGGTTGGACTGCGCCGCCTCGCGCCCGCCCTTGAGCAGCACGGCGTTGCCGCTCTTGAGGCACAGCCCGGCGATCTGCACCAGCGCGTCGGGCCGGGATTCAAAGATCACGCCGACCACGCCGATGGGGCAGGCCACGCGCGAGAGCGTCAGCCCATCGGCCAGCTCCGTGCGCAGCTGCTCATGGCCGATGGGATCGTCCATCGCGGCCAGCGCGCGCAGCCCGGCACACACGTCTGCGAGCTTGCTCTCGTCGAATTTCAGCCGCTTGCGCGCAGGCACGGACAGCGCCTGCGCCTGTGAAAGATCCTGCGCGTTCGCCGCGAAGATCGCCTCGCGCTGCGCCTCCAGCGCGTCGGCTGCGGCCAGAAGCGCGGCGTTGCGCGCCCCGGCGCCGGAGGCCGCCAGCGCGTAGCTGGCCTGCCTGGCCGCGCGCGCCAGCGCAAGCGTCGCCTCGCTCACATTGCTCACTCGTATACCTCCCTGTGGATCGCCGCCGCCATCTCGCCCTCGCCCGGCATGTCGGCTGCGGAGAGGAGCAGCTCGCGGCGGTCGGTGCCGCCCTGCACGGCGCTGACCATCGTCACCGCCGCCATCACGTTGAGGTTGGTGTCCATGGAATCCAGCAGCTGCTTGCCCAGGCTCATCATGTTGCCCAGGCTGCCGCTGTTCAGGCCCTGATAGAGCAGCTGCATCAGCGCGTCATAGCCGCGGCTGCGCGCCGGGCTGTCGCCCGGAAGCCTCAGGCGCACATAGTCCAGCACGCGCTCGTCTGTCAGCTCGTTGATGCCCACCCAGGTGCCCATGGCCCGGGCCTCGTCCTCGTCCAGCTGCATGTTCAGCGCGCCCACGACGGAGACGATCTCCGGCAGGCGGCCAAGCTCCAGCACCACATAGGTGCTGATGTTCAGATTGAGCAGCTCGTTGAGCTCCCTGGCGACGAGCAGGCCGCGGCTCTTCTCGTCCCCCAGCGCATAGAGGCCGCCGATCGGCTGCAGGTCGACCTCGCCGCCGGGAAGCGTCAGCTCGATTTCCATGTCGCTGTCCACGCGCGTCATCACAGAGCGGCCTGTCCTGCTGTTGATCGAGGCGATCATCACCGTATCGCTCCAGTCGCCGTCCTGCATGATCATCAGCACATTGCTCACGCTCTTGTCCAGCGTGCGGTTGATGGCCATGTCCTTCTTGGTGACGGTGATGCCCTGCGCGCACGCGCACGCGGCCAGCAGGCACAGCACAGCGGCCAGCAACGCGGCGGCCATTCGCTTGTTCATCCGCATCTTATCCTCCTGCATTACTTCTTGAAGATCACGAGCTTGGAAAACACGTAGTTCAGGATGATGACCACGATGTTGACGATCAGCTTCATCACCAGGTCGTTCAGCCCCAGCACCGTGACGGTCAGATACATGAGCGCCGTCTCCATCCCAAGCGACACCAGCCGCATCGCGAAGAAGCCTGCCGCCTCGCGCAGCAGCGCCAGCGCGCTGTCACAGTGCGTGCGGAAGACGAACGCCTTGTTGACCCCATAGCCGAACGCCACGGCGATCACCCAGGCCACCCAGGTGCCGCCCATCACGCCCAGGCCGGCCACGCGCGTAGCCAGGAAGTAGACCACATAGTTGACCACGGTCGTCGCCACGCCGGCGAAGAGATACGCCACCAGCTCCGTGTTATTCCACAGGCGTTCGCACAGGCCGCCCAGCTTCGGGGACACGCGTGCGATCAGACGGATGACCGCGCGTGCCAGCGCGTCGATCCAGGACCAGATTCTGTTCATCTGCACAATCCTCTTGCCATTCCTTCGGTATGCCTGGCGCAGCGTGCCAAGCCGGATACACCATGATTATAGCACGTCCCGCACGACCCGGTCAATCGAGGTTGAGCGCTCATCCTGCCACGCTTTTTGGGTGTGCTGCCGCTTTTTTCCGCGGCCTTCCGCGGCGGCGCGCTCTTTCTTGACAGCATAGCCCGCAGATGATATGCTATATGGGTAAAAAAAGGACAATCTGGAGGTCACGCCCATGGTCAATCCCGTCGTTTCCTGGCTGTTTGAGACCGATGCCGTGCGCGTCTGCCCGGAGGGGCAGCCGTTCTGGTATACGTCCGGCAAGCTCGGCCCGTTCTACATCAACACCCAGTTTCTCTACGGCAGCGAGGCATCTGCCAACGCGCTGCTTGCCACCATCGAGCGCGCCTGCGCCGGGGATAAGCTCGCCTTCTACGACGCCGTCTGGGCCGACATCGCCGCTCAGCTGGACGCCTGCCCGATCTACGCGCAGCTGATCGATCTTCTGACCGAGGCGGCGCGCGGCCTGGGGGCGGACTTCGTCTCCGGCGGCGAGCGCAGGGACTTTTTCTTCTCCATGCCCGTGGCGCGCCGCCTGGGGCTGGGGCACCTGTCGATCTTCAAGGATCTGTCCTGCGTGTACACGGGCGCAGACGGCGTGAGCATGCCCGCGGAGCAGGCGGGCCTTGCCGGCAAGCGCAGCGTGCACATCGCCGACCTGATCACCGTCGCCTCCTCCTACCTCCGCGCGTGGATCCCGGCGGTGGAGCGGCTGGGCGCGAAAATCGCCTGGTCGCTGGCCGTGGTCGATCGCGACCAGGGCGGCGCGCAGATTCTCTCTGACGCCGGCTGCCCGCTGACCACGCTGGTCACCATCAAGCCCGCGCTGTTCGAGCAGGCGCTGGCCATGGGGCGCATCACCCCGGCACAGCAGGCGCTGGTGAACGCCTTCATCGCCGACCCGGATCAGTTCATGCGCGACTTCCTGCTCGCGCACCCCGGCTTCCTGGCCGCAGAGCTGCAAAAGGGCGGCAAGAGCGCCCAGCGCGCACAGCTGTGCATTGACAGCGGCTTTGCGCCCGAGGAGGCGCTCCCCCGCCAGGCATGATCACCCTTCGCTATATCGGAAAAAGCGCAGACGACCTGCGCTTTTTCATTCTGCTGGACGGGCGGCACGCCGGCGGCATCACCGTGCACAGCGTGCGCCCGCCTGAATTTTCCTATGGCATTGCCGTGGCCCCTGCCCTGCGCCGCCGGGGCGTAGCGCGCCAGGCGCTTGCGCTGCTCTTTGCGCGGATGCGCGCGCAGGGCTTCACCCGCGCTGTCGTGCGCGTCGCCCCGGGCAACGCCGCCTCGCTTGCGCTGCACGCGTCGCTGGGCTTTGCGCAGGCGGGCGCGGAGGGCGGCGCGTTCCTGCTGGCACGCGAGCTGTGACGGCGCGCCGCGCCGATGCTCATGCCAGCGTGATGCGCGCCTCCCACGGGCGCAGGACGCCCGCCTCGCCCGCGTCTGGATAGTTGCCCAGCAGCAGCTTGCCCCGCGTGACGGCCTCGCCCGTCAGCTCCGACGGCTCGCACGAGAAGCTGCACGCCACCTGCAGCGTCTGCCCGTTCCAGCGGCGCAGATAGGCGAAGACCTTCGGATCGTCCGCCATCAGCAGGGTGAAGTCGCCCTCGGTGACGATGGGCAGCGTCTTGCGCAGGCGGATCAGCTGCTGATAGAAGCTGAACACGGAGTCCGGGTCGCCGACCTGGCTCTCGGCGTTGATGTAGGCGTGATTCGGATTGACCGGCATCCAGGGCGTGCCGGTGGTAAAGCCGGCGTTTGCGCCCGCTGTCCACTGCATGGGCGTGCGCGCGTTGTCGCGCCCCTTGTAGCGGATACAGGCCATCATCTCCTCGGGCGTGAAGCGCTTCTGCTCGACGACCAGCTCCTGCCAGGCGTTGATCGCCTCCACGTCCTTCGATTCAGCGATGTCCCGCATGGGGTAGTTGGTCATGCCCAGCTCCTCGCCCTGATAGATGTAGGGCGTACCCTGCAGCATGTGCAGGCAGGCGCCCACCGCCTTGGCGCTGCGCACGCGGAAGGCCTCGTCGTCACAGCCGAAGTGCGAGACGGCGCGCGGCTGGTCGTGGTTGTTCCAGTAGAGGCTGTTCCAGGCTCTGCCGTGCAGGCCGGTCTGCCAGCGGTTCAGGATGCCCTTGAGCTTCACCAGATCCATGGGGCCGGTGCTCCACTTGGTGTCCTCGCCCGCGTCGCACTCCACGTGCTCGAACTGGAACATCATGCTCAGCTCGCTGCCGTCCAGCGCGGCGTAGGAAAGCGCCTGCTCCACCGTGACGCTGCCCGCCTCGCCGACGGTCATCACGTCGTAGTGAGAGAGCACCTCGCGGTTCATCTCGCGCAGGAACTCATGCTCGCGCGGGCCGCAGCTGCTGGGGCGATGGGGGCCGCCGTCGCTTTCGAGCATCTCCGGCGGCTTGCCGATCATGTCGATCACGTCCATGCGGAAGCCGTCGATGCCCTTGTCAAACCACCAGCGCATCATGTCGTACACCTCGCGGCGGACCTCCTCGCAGTTCCAGTTGAGGTCGGCCTGCTCCCTGGCGAACATGTGCAGGTAGTATTCGCCCGTCGCCTTGTCGTACTGCCAGGCGGAGCCGGAGAACACGCTGCGCTCCCCGTTGGGCACGCCGCCGTCGTGCGGCCTGCGCCAGATGTAGAAGTCGCGCTTGGGATTGTCCGCGCTCTGCCGGGACTCGATGAACCACGGGTGCTCGGTGGAGGTGTGGTTCACCACCAGATCCATCACGATGCGGATGCCGCGCGCGTGCGCCTGCGCAAGCAGCTCGTCAAAGTCCGCCATCGTGCCCAGCTCAGGGGCGATTCCGCGGTAGTCGCTGATGTCGTAGCCGCCGTCCACGCCGGAGTTTTTGTAGCAGGGGTTGAGCCAGATCACGTCGATGCCCAGCGTCTTGAGATAGTCCAGCCGGCTGATCACGCCGCGCAGATCGCCCATGCCGTCGCCGTCGGCATCCATGAAGCTCTTGGGATACACCTGATAGACGACCGCGTCCTTGAACCATGCACACTTATTCATCCAGTACCCTCACATTCTCGCGTCCAAACGCGCTGAATACCTTGTCCAGATTGCTCTGCGCCTGCCGCTTT
>JBJEYK010000108.1:0-1695 GCA_051886775.1 Candidatus Ventricola sp.
CTGTGAGCCCAAAATCTCTCTAGTTTACATGTACTTCAATAGGATTTCATTCATCTGAGATGGTTAGATTGAGTTTGTACGCGCGCGTTCTAAGGAAGGGAATGGATTCTGATTCTTGTTGTCTTGTTCTGAGATACATGAAATATATGATTTTAATAAGTTCACTGGATGAAGAATAAAGGTATCATCAGGTGTGCGACGAATTCTTCTCCCTGCCGCTGTTCCCGCAGGCGCTGTGCGACGAGGACAGCCTGCGCGCCCGGAATGTCGCCTGCACCTGCGGCAACTGCGCGAGCACGACGGGACTGGGCTGCAATGGCCGAAACGGCTGCTGCCGCAAATGACCGGGGGAGGGGATTGCGCGCTGCGCGATCCCCTTGCCCTCATAAGGCGGGGAGCCCGGTCATACACTGTACGGAAGTCGGGCGTTTGGGAGGGAAGCGCATGCGCAAGCGAAAATGGGGGGCGGCGGCGCTGCTTGCGCTGGCCGCTTTGCTTTGGGCGGGGCAGGCTGCGTGGGCGCGCCGCACACCGCTGACCATTGAGGCGATTGAGACGGTTGCCGATGCTGCGGTGCAGGCCGCCGCGCCTGCCGGGGACAGGCCGCGCGTGCTCGTCTATCACACGCACACCTGGGAGGCCTACGAGATGACCGACGACGCACGCTATACGCCCACGGAGACCTGGCGCACCCGGGATGAGCGCTACAATATGGTGCGCGTGGGCGAAGCGCTGTGCGCCTGCCTGCGTGAGCAGGGCTTTGAGGTTGTGCACGATACGACGGCCTTTGAGCCGCCCAACATCTCCGCCGCGTACACGCGCTCGCTCCAGATGCTGCGAAAGCGCCTGGACGCGGGCGAACGCTACGATTACATCCTCGACGTGCACCGCGATGCGTACAGCGGGCTGTACAACGGCGCGAACACCGCGAAGCAGGGCGATACGCGGATCGCCTATGTGATGCTGCTGGTGGGCAAGGGCACCGGCGCGACCGGCTCCGGCTTTGACGAGCGGCCGGACTGGCCGGCCAACCTCGCCCTCGCGCAGGCGCTGACCGACGCGATGAACGCGCTGGTGGCGGGCGTCTCCCGCGAGGTGAAGGTCAAGTCGGGGCGCTACAACCAGCATGTGTCCACCGGCGCGCTGCTCATCGAGGTGGGCAACAACCGCAACACGCTGGATGAGGCGCTGGCCGCCTGCCCGGTCATCGCCGAGGCGCTGGCCTGCGTCCATCGGGAGCGCGTCAAATGAGCTTGCGCATGTGCGTGAGCGCGGCCTTCTCCAGGCGCGAGACCTGCGCCTGGCTGATGCCGATCTCCCCGGCGACCTCCATCTGCGTGCGCCCCTGGAAGAAGCGCAGGCTGATGATCCGCCGTTCCCGCTCGCTCAGGCGGCGCAGCGCCTCACGGATGGCGATGTTTTCCAGCCAGCCGTCCTGCGTGATGCTCTCGTCGCGCACCTGATCGCCGATGGTCAGCGCGTCGGCGCTGTCCCCGCCGATGGGCTCGCACAGGCTCACGGGGTCCTGAATCGCCTCCAGCGCGAGGGTCACGTCCTCCTCGTCCAGCTCAAGACGGGCGGCGATCTCCGCGACGGTTGGCTCGCGGCCAAGCTCGCTTTGCAGGCGGTCGCGCGCGGAGAGCGCCTTGTAGGCGATGTCCCGCAGCGAACGGCTGACGCGGATGGCGTTGTTGT
>JBJEYK010000109.1:0-1693 GCA_051886775.1 Candidatus Ventricola sp.
GCATCGCGGAATACGGCATCGCGGCGCACTGGCGCTACAAGGAGGGCAAGCAGGCCGCCGACACGCTGGACAACAAGCTCTACTGGCTGCGTCAGATTCTGGACTGGCAGAACGACACCCGCGATTCCGAGGAGTTCATCAAGTCGCTCAAGATCGACCTGTTCAGCGACGAGATCTTCGTCTTCACGCCCAAGGGCGAGATCGTCGATCTGCCCAAGGGCGCCACGCCGATCGACTTTGCCTACCGCATCCACAGCGCCGTGGGCAACAAGTGCGTCGGCGCGAAGGTGAACGGTCGCATTGTCACGCTCGACGCGCAGCTGGAGACGGGCGACTTTGTCGAGATCATCACCCAGCAGAACAGCAAGGGCCCCAGCCGCGACTGGCTTAAGATCGTCAAGACCTCGCAGGCCAAGTCCAAGATCCGCAATTTCTACAAAAAGGAGCTCAAGGAGGAGAATATCGCCAACGGACGGCAGATGCTGGAATACGAGGCCAAACGCCAGGCGGTCAATCTGCCCGCGCTGCTCAAGCCGGAATTCTGTGAGCCGATCCTGCGCAAATACTCCTTTGCCGACATCGACGACCTGTACGCAGCGGTCGGCTGCGGCGGCATCACGGCGGCGCAGGTGGTCACCCGCCTGCACGAGGAGCAAAAGAGCCACGAAAAGCCGCTGGTGCCGGTGCTGCCGCGCGTCGCGCCGGAGCAGACGCCTGCCCGCGCCGGCTCCGCCTCCAAGGAGGATATGGGCATCCGCGTCGCAGGGCTGCCGGGCTGTCAGGTACACTTTGCCAAGTGCTGCACGCCGCTGCCGGGCGACGAGATCATCGGCTACATCACCCGCGGGCGCGGTGTGACGATCCACTCCCGCGAGTGCGTGAATGTCAACGACTCGCACGACCCCGCGCGCTGGATCGAGGCGGAGTGGTCGGACACGACCAACTCCTCCTACAACGGCTCCATCCAGATTCTGGCGGCGGACAGGCACAACCTGCTGGCGGATCTGATGAGCTATCTGTCCGCACAGAAGGTAACGGTGTGCGCGCTCAACGCACGTGTGAACAGCAACCAGACCTGCACCATCGAGCTGACGCTCCAGGTGGCCAGCAAGCAGGAGCTGGATTGGGTGATCAAGCAGCTGGCCAAGCGGCAGGATACGATCGAAATCTTCCGCGTATAAGGCGGATACAGAGAGGTACGTCATGAGATTGGTGATACAGCGCGTGCTCGAATCGAGCGTGCGCATCGACGGCAAGGTCGTCGGACAGATTGGCCGGGGCTACATGGTGCTCTGCGGCGTAGAGGACGGCGACACGCAGGACGACCTGCGCTACTGCATCGACAAGACGGTCAACCTGCGCATCTTTGAGGATGACGCGGGCAAGATGAACCGCTCGATCCTCGACGTGGGCGGCGCGGTGCTGGCGGTGTCGCAGTTTACCCTCCACGGGGACGCGCGCCATGGCCGCAGGCCGAGCTTCATCAGGGCAGCCCGCCCGGAGCTGGCTGTGCCGATGTACGACGCCTACTGCCAGGGCCTGCGCGACGCGGGCATCCACGTGGAGACGGGCGTCTTCCAGGCGGACATGCAGGTTTCGCTGATCAACGACGGCCCGGTCACGATGCTGATCGATTCCAGGAGGTTATTCTGATGGCGGAGCTGGATATCCGTACCGTGACGGGCGGGCCGCT
>JBJEYK010000110.1:0-1692 GCA_051886775.1 Candidatus Ventricola sp.
TCGAGCAGCGCGGTGACTGGGATCAGACCAAGGGCCAGGAGCTGGCCGCGACCGCGCTGACCCAGTTCGGCGATCAGGTTGACGTGATCTTCTGCAACAACGACGCCATGGCTCTGGGCGCTGCGCAGGCGATCAAGGACGCTGGCCGCGTTGTGGGCCAGGACATCTACCTGCTGGGCGTCGACGCGCTGGCTGAGTGCGTTGAGATGGTCAACGACGGCAGCATGACCGGCACCGTCCTCAACGACCACAATGGTCAGTCCCACGCCGCTGCGGACGCCGCCATCAAGGCTGCCGCGGGCGAGACCCTCGAGAAGTACTACTGGGTTGACTACGTGAAGGTCACCAAGTAAATTCTCCATCGCAAAGGATCAACGGGTGCGTGCGCTGGTGCGCACGCACCCTTTATCAATGAAAAGGGGGAAGCACATTCATGTCGGAATATCGGCTTGAAATGCGGGGCGTGGTCAAGCAGTTCCCTGGCGTTAAGGCGCTTGACCATGCCGAGCTCAGGCTCAGGCCCGGCAAGGTTCACGCTCTGATGGGCGAGAACGGCGCGGGCAAGTCCACCTTGATGAAGTGCATGTTCGGCATTTATAAGATGGACGAGGGCGAAGTGATTTACGAGGGCAAAAAGGTCGACATCCACGACCCGCTGCAGGCACTGGAGATGGGCATCGCCATGGTGCACCAGGAGCTGCAGCCTGTGCCCGAGCGCTCCGTGGCGGAGAACATCTACATCGGCCGCTACCCGATGAAGAAGCTGCTGGGCGTGATTCCGGTGGTCGATCACCAGAAGATGTACGAGGACACGGCGGCGCTGCTCCAGAAGGTGCGCATGAATTTCGATCCCAAGCAGCGCCTGGGCGACCTGTCCGTCTCCCAGATGCAGTCGGTGGAGATCGCCAAGGCTGTCTCCGCGGACTGCAAGGTGCTCATCCTGGACGAGCCGACCTCCTCGCTAACGGCGAACGAGGTTGAGGCGCTGTTCCGCATCATCGAGGATCTGAAGGCGGAGGGCGTGTCCATCGTCTACATCAGCCATAAGATGGACGAGATCCTGCGCATCTCCGACGAGGTCACGATCATGCGCGACGGCCACTATATCGGCACCTGGGAATCCAAGGACCTGACGACCGACAAGATCATCACCCAGATGGTCGGCCGTGAGCTGACGAACCTCTTCCCGAAGCGCGCCAACGTGCCGGGCGAGGTCGTCTTCGAGGTGGAGGACTTCACCTCCATCAATCCGCGCTCCTTCCGCCACTGCACGTTCAATGTGCGCAAGGGCGAAATCCTCGGTGTGGCGGGCCTGGTCGGCGCGCAGCGCACCGAGCTGATGGAGGGCCTGTTTGGCATCCGCCTGCACAGCAAGGGCACCATCCGCTACAAGGGCAAGGAGCTGAAGATCGACCGCCCGCGCGACGCCATCAAGCAGGGCATCGCGCTGCTGACGGAGGATCGCCGCGCGACGGGCATCATGGGCGTGCTCTCCATCGCCGACAACATCTCCATTGCCAGCCTGGATCAGTACCTGGACATGGGCATCGTGATCAACGACAAGAAGATCGAGGAGCTGGTTCAGGAAAACGTGAAGAAGATGAGCATCAAGTGCCCGTCCTCCAAGACACAGATCCAGTCCCTCTCCGGCGGCAACATGCAGAAGGTGCTCATTGGCCGCTGGCTGGCCAA
>JBJEYK010000111.1:0-7810 GCA_051886775.1 Candidatus Ventricola sp.
GTATCGTGTTCATTCCGGATCCGCTGTACCACTATTACCGCCACGGCGAAGGGCTGACCGGCAGCAGGCTGAGGTTCCGCCAGAAGTGGGCGGCCAACCGCGAGGTTTCCACCCGGATGATTCGCGAGCTGCGCGGCAGCGAGTTCGACCGGCTGCGCTACCGCGCGCTCGCATGGCTTCGGCCCTATCTGCTGATTGTGCCCAAGGCGTTGCGCATCCTGCGCGACAGGCGGTGCGCCGCGCTGGATGCCGGGCAGCATCACGAGGTATGAAACGCAGGACACGATCATAGAGGTGATTTATGAAGCCGAATGAGAAGCGCGTGAAAACGCGCCGCCTGCAGGCTGAACGAAGGCGGCTGATGCAGGCAGACTGCGCGGTGGCGGCCGCGGTGTGCGCGCTGGCGCTGGCCGCTCTGGCGATCCTTGAGCAGGCCTCTGCCGGGTTTGTGCTGCTGGCGGTGTCGGAAATGCTGCTGACGCTGCTCTTCCTGGTGGAGCTGGAGCCATACGATCACTTCTATTACAGCAGGCGGGAGATTCTGGTGTGCATTCTGCTGGCCAACCTCTATGCGCTGATTCTCTGCGCGGCGGTGAACGCGTGCCTCCTTGGCAGCTGGACGCTGCTGCTGATGCAGGCGGCGGAGGCGGCGGTCGGGGCGCTCGCGATGCTGCTGTGCAACAGCCTGATGGTGCGCCGCTTCCGGGATACGCGCTATTTCCGCAGGCCGTCGCTGCTGGTGCTGGCGGCCAAGGGCAACGAGGCTCGGCTGCGCAGGCTGAAATACGGCATCCAGTCCGGCTTTGATGCCTGGTATATGGTGATGGACGCGCCGCACGGCGAGGCGCACGCCGGCGAGCTGGACAGCCTCAAGCAGATGCTTCGGGGGTATGACGCGCTGTGCATCTTTGACAACGTGTGGGGCTCCGACTATGAGGAGCTCGTTCGCTATGCCATGGAGCAGGACAAGGAAATCTACACCGTGCCGCGGATTATCGATGTGAGCATCAACCAGACGCACCTGACGCACTTTTCCGATATCCCGGTGCTGTTCATGCAGCGCTTCCACCTGACGGCGGCACAGCGCTTTGCCAAGCGGGCGATGGATCTGGCGGTCGCCCTGGCGGCTCTGGCGGTGACGGCGCTGCCCATGGCGATCATCGCGCTGTGCATCAGGCTGGATTCCCCGGGGCCGGTGATCTATCGCCAGCAGCGCTACACGAAGGATAAGCGGATTTTCGACATCCTGAAATTCCGCACGATGGTTGCCGACGCGGAAAAGCTCACCGGCCCCACCTTCGCCCAGAAGGACGACCCGCGCATCACTCGCGTCGGGCGCATTCTGCGCGCGTGCAGGCTCGACGAGCTGCCGCAGATCTTTAACATCCTCAAGGGCGACATGAGCCTGGTCGGCCCCCGGCCCGAGCGCCCGTACTTTGTGGAGCAGTTCGAGAAGGAAATTCTGCAATACGATTACCGCTTCAGCGTGAAGGCAGGGCTGACGGCGCTGTCCCACGTCTATGGGCGATATTCCACCTATATCCAGGATCGCACCTACTACGATCTTCGCTACATCGCCGAGTATTCGCTTTTGCTGGATCTGCGGATTCTGCTGCTGACCAGCAAGACCATGTTCCTCAAGGACGCGGCGGAGGGCGAGGATCAGTACAAGCAAAAGGGCAGCAAGACCTTCCGGGAAGTCAGCTAAGAAAAAAGCTATGAAAATAGAGGTGATTCCACTGTGAAAAGAAGCAACAGGGATGCGTACAAGAGTAAGGATCTCAAGCGGCTGATCCGCAAGACGGGTTACAGCATCGTCGCCAACAACTGGCGCGGCGCGCTGGCACTGGCCATCGTCTTTGGCCTGCTGTGCAGCCTGGTCTATGTGGGCAAGGAGTACTACGACAACTACACCTCGTCCGAGGCGAGCATCTCGGTCGTCTATCCGGAGATTGCCGACGGCACCTATCCGGACGGCAGCCGCTTTACGCTCTACAGCCTGGCCAGCGAGGACAACATCGCAGCCGTGCTCGCCCAGATGCAGGCGGAGGGCAAGTACACCGCCTTCACCACAGAGGAGCTGGTGCGCAGCATCAGCGCCAAGGCCATCATGGACAGCTCCCTCAAGGAGACGGTGACCAGCATGCAGTCCGCCGGCAACGCGTATTCGTACTTCGCCAGCGAATACGAGATCGACTTCGTGCAGCCGCGCGAGAAGGAGCATACGCTCGACGAGCAGCTGCATGAGGAGGATTACAGCGACGAATTCCTGCGCCGGCTCATCGAGCTGGATGTGCAGGAGATCGAGCGCGCCTACGGCGGGATCGACAGCTTTTCCGCCATCCTGGCCAAGGAGCCGCCCGAGGAGCTGGACTATACCGAGTGGCTGGACTATTACAGCACCCATAACCGCACGATCCGCAGCTACCTCAAGAGCCTGAGCAGAAAGGCCGGGGACTATCACTCCCCGGAAACCGGCAAGTCCATCGGCGATTTGCTGGAGCTGTTTGAGGCGATGGGCAGCGAGCGCCTCGACGAGATCGACAATTACATCCAGAATTCCGGCATCGCGAAGGATCGCGAAAGCCTGATCAACAAGCTCAGCGTCCAGATCGAAAATCTGACGCTCAAGTACAACAAGGCGCTGGACAAGGCGAAGACCAACGGCTATGCCCGCGATGAGTACGACCATACCTTCACCGAGAACCTGATCATCGTGGCCACAAGCGACGACTACGGCCTGTATCAGGCCCGCCCGAAGACCGTGTTCGACACGGTGGTCAATCAGTTCAACGACGCCCTGATCAGCTCCATCGAGTACAACACGCAGATCAAGGATAAGCAGAGCGATCTGCTCATGTACCAGAAGGCGGACGCGAATTCCGCCGAGCTTTCGCGGCTGGACGCCAAGTGCCGCGCGCTGATGACGGCGTACGAGGAGGATCAGCGCGCGCTGTGCGAGATCACCCGGGTGACGGTGGATCAGTTCCTCAGCTACTACAACAACGGCTATCTTGCCTACGAGGTGAGCAGAAAGCCTGTGATCCGCCTGAGCCTTATGATCAAGGCGGCGTTCATCTTCGTGATGGGCGCGCTGGTGATCATGATGCTGACGGTGATCGCCACGCCGCTGCAGGATGTCCTGTCTATCTCGATGCGCCGGCGCAAGATGCGGCGCATTCACAGGCGCGCAACCAAGCAGGAGCGCAAGCTTCAGAAAAGAGGTGACATGCCGTGCTGAGCATCACGGATCTGATTCGTATCCTCAGGAAGCATCTGCTGACGGCGGTTGCCGCGGCGTTTCTGGCGGCGGTATGCACATTCCTCGGCGTGCGCCTGCTGCGCGAATACCAGTGCACCCTCAACTTCAAATACAACTACGGGGGGGCCGAGCAGGAGCTGGCGCCTGACGGGGTCAGCCGGCTGGATCCCTATGAGCTGCAGAACCCGGCGGTCATCCATGCCGCGCTCAAGGAGATGGGGCTGACCACCGGCGGGGATACCACGATTGAGAAGATCCGCAACGGCATGCAGATCAACAAGATCGTCACCTCACAGGATCAGGAGGTGGCCGAGAGCGCCGCCGTGATGGGTGAAAAGTACACCTTCACCACCACGGAGTATCAGCTGATCTTCAGCTACAAGGGATCCATGGGCGAGGACTATGGCAAGATGATCTGCGACGGCCTGATCCACGCCTACGACGATTTCCTCATCAACAAGTACTACAACAAGAAGGTCATTCCGGATTTCATGAGCAATCTGGACGGGATGAACGTGGATTACATGGACCAGGCCGACATCATCGATGCCGCGCTGACCGATGTCATCTCCACGCTGACGGATTACGCCGAATGGTATCCGGATTTCCGCTCCAAGCGCACGGGCTACAGCTTCGGCGAGCTGGCCTCGCTGTACTCGGATGTGCAGAAGAATCTGAGCGCCAAGGTGCAGGGCAATATCCGCGCCGGCAACCTCACCCGCGACAGGGAGCTGGCCATCAAGGGCTATACCACCATGGTCAACGATCTGCAGATGAGCGAGGAGACCAACCAGGCGATTGCCGACAGCTATCGCAGCCAGATCAAAACCTTCTACGACAGCTACAAGAACGCCGGATTGTACAGCCAGGCCTCCAGCACGCAGGCCTCGCAGGGCTATTCCAACAACCGGGACGGAGATATCCTGCGCGATTACGACGACAAGTTCGACAAGCTGATCAACACCTATGACGACATCGTCCTGTCCTATACCAGGTCCGCCACGGGCGCCAGCGATGCCCGGCGCGACCGGCTGTACTACGAGACCCTGATCGGCAGGCTCCAGCAGGACAGCGTTTCGGAGGCGGACAAGGCGCGCCTGCTCGAAAAGAACGAGGCGATCCTGGCGACGATGACGGAAATGACCAGCGAATACTGCGCCGCGGCCAACGCCTCCATCGACGAGCTGTTCGATCAGCGCGTCGCCGGCGATGTGCAGTACCTGATTTCCACGGATGTGTCCACCAGCATTCCCACGCTGTCGACGATGATCTTTGCGGCGGTGGCCACGGGCGCGCTGGTGATGATGTTCGCGCTGTTCCTGGAGATCGTGCGCAAGAGCGAGCAGTCTCAGGCTGACGGGGCCTCCGGCAGGACGCTGGTGCCCAACGACCGGGAGCATGAAGCCGCGTACCAGCAGTATAAGATGGGCTTCTCGGAGTTCTACGTCGTCTATCAGCAGATGTATGCTGCACGCGTGGGATTGCCGCCCCGCTACGAGGCGTATGTCCGCTGGAACAGCGCTGAGCTGGGCGAGGTGGCGCCCGGCCAGATCCTGCGTTACTTCGGGGACATGAACCTGATCATGGATCTGAACGACTGGATTGTGGGCACGGTCTGCCGCGACCTGCCGCGCTTTGCCAAGGTGCTGGGCGTCACGCCGGTCATTCACATCAACTGCATGTTCTCCGAGGTTGCTGATTTCGGCATGAACAGCATCCTGCGCAGGCGCTGCCGCGAGGCAAACGTCGCGCCGTCCCAGCTGTGCGTGGAGATGGACGGCGGCGACATCATGGCCTGTCTGGAGGAGATCGTCCTGATGGAGAAGATGGGCTATCAGATCTGCGTGGATCACTTCGAGAACAAGCAGCAGGAGCACGAGATCATGTCCGTGTTCAAGCCCGACTGCGTGAAGCTCTCCGGCGCGATCTTTGTCCGGCAGGAGGGGGACGACGAGCGGGCGGCGCAGGCCAGGACGCTTGCTTACCTGCATCAGGTGCAGGGACAGTGCCAGGACAATGGCATCTGTCTGTGCGTCAGCGGCATCGAAGACGATGTACAGAACAACCTGCTGAGTGGCAGTCAGGTGGATTACAGACAGGGCTTCCTCTTTGGGCGGCCTGAACGCCTGGAGCAGGTGCTCAGCGAGGAGAAGCACACATGATCAAGACGATTGCCATCCTGCTGGTGCTTGTGCAGCTGCTCGGTCTGGGCTATTGGCAGTACAACAGTCAGCAGAATAGCCGGGTTGGCCTGACGGAATACGAGGTTTCGGACCCGAAGATTCCCGAGGGGATGGACGGCTTCAAAATGATGGTGATCTCGGATTATCACAACGCGGGCTATCCCGAGCAGATCTGTGATCTGATCTGGGAGAGCGAGCCGGACTGCGTCATCTTTCTGGGGGACATGATTCAGCTCCCGTATACCAATCCGCAGACCGACATGGCGTACCTGCTGTATATCCTGGATGAGGTGGCCGACAAGATCTCGACCTTCTTCATCTCAGGCAACCATGAGGTTGGCGCGGGCAACTATTACAAGCTGTACCGCACCATGGAAAAGCACGGCGCCGTCTTCATGGACGACAAACAGACACGGCTGTGGAAGGGCGATTCGTATGTGCAGCTCATCGGCCTGAAGGATCCCGGTGTGGATGCGCTGCGGGAACGCGATCGGGACCGCATGCGCGATACCGTCGAGCAGCTGGCCGCCGCGCGCCCGGAGGCCTACAAGATCGTCCTTTGCCACCGCAGCACGGCGTATCCGACGCTGAAGGATACGTCGGCGGATCTGGTGCTTGCGGGGCACCTGCACGGCGGGCTGGTTCGCCTGCCCGTGTTGGGCGGCGTATTCGGCAAGGACGGCGACGACTTCTTCCCGAAGTACGACGCCGGCATGTTCAAGGAGACGGATGCGACGATGATCGTCAGCCGCGGTTGCGACAAGAACCCCAAAAAGGTGCGCGTGAACAACCCGCCCGAGCTGCTGCTGGTCACCCTCAGGCATGCCAAGTGACCGCCGAACCGACGGGAGGCTCCAAACATGATCTTTTTCGTGATTCCAGTGTACAATACGGAGGCGTATCTGGCACGGTGTGTGGACTCCGTGCTGGCGCAGCCGGGTGTGGCGATTCACGCAATCCTGGTGGACGACGGCTCCACGGACGGCAGCGGCGCGCTGTGCGACCGCTATGCCCAGGCGCATCCGGACTGTATCGAGGTGATCCACAAGCCCAACGGCGGCCTGTCGGACGCGCGCAACGCCGGTCTGGCACGCTGCTTTGCCTGCTCGGAGGAGCCGACGCATGATTTCGTCGTCATGCTCGATTCGGACGACTTCCTCCGGGCGGGCTGTATGGAGCGCTTGCTGCGCCTGTGCGAGGAGAACGGCTGCGACGGCCTGCAGTTCGGCTGGGAGCGCGGCTCGGCGGATGCGTTTTCCGTGCCCCGCCAGGAGCACATGGATTGCCGGGTGATGACCGGCGCGCAGGCGCTGCTGGATTCGTCGGTCAAGACGATGTACGGCGGCAAGCTGTACCGGCTGAACCTGTACGAGGGGGAGCGCTTCCCGGTGGGCAGGCTCAACGAGGACGAGTTTGTCTTCTATCGGCTGCTGTGGAAGTGCCGCCGCTTTGCCGTGACCACCGCCGTGGAATATTACTACTTTCAGCGCGAGGGCAGCATCATGCACACCATCGCGCGCCGCCTGAAGGACAACCCGCACCGGCTGGACTGGCGCGCAGCCTTCGACGAGCGCATCCGGTTTTTCGAGGCGCTGGGCGAGGAAAAGCAGGTGCAGCGCGGCTATGAGCGCATCTGCACCGAGCTGATCCTGCGCTATTGCGAGCAGATGCAGCTCCCGCGCCCGGAGCGCGACAGCGAACTGGGCGGCAGGGACGCGCTGCGCGAATACCGCAGGCTGTATCCCCGGATGATCGGGCTGGACACCATCCGGCCAATGCGCAGGCTGATGTATACGGTGTTCTATGTGTGCCCCATGGCGGCTGTGGCGGCGGGCAGGCTCTTTACGCTGCGCCGGTGACGGGACGGGGGGGAAAATGGCATGACGCAACAGCTTGGCCTGAACCGTTTTCGGGGCAGGTCTTTTCTGGAAAACTGCTATGACGCGGCGTTCGCGCTCAGCATGCTGTGCTGCGCGCTGGTGGGCAGATTTCCGCAGTACTCGCTGATTCTGTCCGGCGTGATGGTGCTGTGCTTTGCCACCAGCATCCTGAGCGACCGCTTTTTTCTGTACATGGCGCTGTTCATGTTCATGCGCAACAAGATGGTCATCGGCGGGACGACGGCCTACCGGTTCTACTCCTACATGCTGGTGCTGCGCATGCTGATGGAGCTGCCCAGGCTGCGCCTGCGCGTGGGGCAGCTGCCGGTGATGCTGGTGATCGCGCTGCACTGCCTGTTTGCCGGCGGGCGCGTCAACATGCGCATGAGCATGAACGTGCTGGTGGACTGCGTGCTGATCTACCTGGTGCCCTGCCGCGTGCTGCAGGACGACCGGCTGACCTGGCAGTTCCTGCTGGCATTCCT
>JBJEYK010000112.1:0-1661 GCA_051886775.1 Candidatus Ventricola sp.
CCACCCTCGATCCGCAGATCAAGGGCCAGCTCGGCGAGCTGGACAAGAAGGGCGCGGGCAAGCTCGTGGGCAAGACCGTCGCCGAGCGCGCCTTGCAGGCCGGCATCAAGAAGGTCGTCTTCGACCGCGGCGGCTATGTCTACACCGGCCGCGTGGCGGAGGTCGCCGCAGGCGCCCGTGAAGCGGGCCTCGACTTCTAAGTCAAGGGAGGATACGAAGAATGCCTCAGGATATGGAAAAGAAACCGTTCGAGCGCGGCGAGCGCGGTGACCGCCGCGAGCGCGGCCCGCGCCGCGAGCGCCGTCAGGAGAGCGAGTTCCAGGAGAAGATGGTTGCCATCAACCGCGTCTCCAAGACCGTCAAGGGCGGCCGCAACATGCGCTTTGCCGCGCTGGTCGTCATCGGCGACGGCAAGGGCCGCGTCGGCTGCGGCATCGGCAAGGCCACCGAAATTCCGGAGGCTGCCCGCAAGGCGGCCGAGGACGCCAAGAAGCATCTGGTGCATGTGTCCATGAAGGGCACCTCCATCCCGCATTCGACCGTCGGCCGCTTCGGCACCGGCGAGATCGTGCTCCTGCCCGCCCCGGAGGGCACTGGCGTCATCGCCGGCGGCCCGGCGCGTGCGGTGCTTGAGCTGTGCGGCGTGAAGGACATCCGCACCAAGAGCTACGGCTCCAACAACCCGATCAACATGGTGAAGGCGACCATCGAGGGTCTGGCTTCCCTGCGCACCGCTGAGGAAGTGGCGAAGCTGCGCGGCAAGACCGTCGAAGAGCTGCTCGGCTGAGAAGGAGGAAGAGACAGATGAAGGTACAGGTTACGCTTGTGAAGTCTCCGGTCTCCAGCAAGCCCAACCACATCAAAATTGTGAAGGCGCTGGGCCTGCACAAGATCCGCTCCACCAAGGTGTTTGAGGACACGCCGTCCATCCGCGGCATGATCTTCAAGGTTAAGCATCTGGTGTCTGTGGTCGAAATCAGCGACTAAGGAGGATTCACCATGAAGCTGAATGAGCTGAAGCCCGCTGAGGGCTCCACGACTGCCGCGCGCCGTCTGGGCCGCGGCACTGGCTCCGGCCTGGGCAAGACGTCCGGCAAGGGCCACAAGGGTGCGAAGGCCCGCTCCGGCGGCGGCAAGCGCCCGGGCTTTGAGGGCGGCCAGATGCCCCTGACCCGCCAGATGCCCAAGCGCGGCTTTACCAACGTGTTTGCCAAGGAATACGCGACCGTGAACATCGGCGCTCTGGAGGTCTTCGAGGACGGCGCCGAGGTGACCGCCGCTGTGCTGCTGGAGAAGAAGATCATCCGCAAGGAGCTGGACGGCCTGAAGGTGCTGGGCGGCGGCGAGCTGACCCGCAAGCTGACGGTGAAGGCTGCCAAGTTCACGGGTTCTGCGAAGGAGAAGATCGAGGCTCTCGGTGGAACTGCTGAGGTGATCTGATATGCTGGAAAAGATGAAGAGTGCCTGGCGCATTCCGGAGCTCCGCAAGAAGATCATTTACACCTTCATGATGCTGCTGGTCTACCGCCTGCTGAGCGTCATCCCGGTTCCGGGCATGAACCTGGCTGAAGTGAGTAAGTACGTCGATCAGTTCTCGATCCTCGGATTCATGAACATGATGACCGGCGGCTCCTTCTCCCAGATGACCATCATGGCGATGG
>JBJEYK010000113.1:0-7680 GCA_051886775.1 Candidatus Ventricola sp.
GCGCGATCGACGCGCGCTATATCCGCCACCCTGATCCGGCGGAGTATGAGGAGTTCCTCCGCTATGGACGGGGAGCGATCTCGCGCTGGACGGTTGCCCCGGAGCTGCCCGGCGCGCTGGATTTTGCCCGCCGGCTGCGCGAGGAGGGGATTCTGCCCTCGATGGGCCATTCGGACGCCGAATACAGCCAGGTTCTTGCGGGCTACGATGCGGGCTTTACCCACGTCACCCACCTGTATTCCGCGATGTCCTCGATGGTCCGGCGCGGCGGCTTCCGCTACCCGGGGCTGATCGAGAGCGCGTTCTGCATCGAAGGGCTGACGGTGGAGGTCATCGCGGACGGCTGCCACCTGCCGCCGGAGATCCTGCGGATGGTGTACAGGACCATGGGCGCGGACCGCGTGGCGCTCACCTGCGATTCCATGCGCTGCGCGGGCCAGCAGGTGACCGAGTCCATCCTCGGCAGCCTGGAGAACGGGCAGCGCGTGATCATCGAGGATGATGTGGCAAAGATGCCCGATCGCACGGCGTTTGCCGGTAGCATCGCCACGGACGACCGGCTCGTGCGCGTGATGGTGCATCAGGCCGGTGTGCCGCTGGCGGACGCTGTGAGGATGATGACGCTGACGCCGGCGCGCATCATGGGGCTTGCGCAGCGGCGCGGCTCCATCGCGTGCGGCAAGGAAGCCGACCTCATCAGCTTCAACGATCACATCGACATCTCCGGCGTCATGGTCGGCGGCAGGGTGCTGCTTGGAATGGAGGCGCGGCAATGAACCAAAACGACATGGTCAAGCTCTATGGGTTTTACCAGAACGAGCTCAAGAGCCAGATTCTCCCCTTCTGGCTGCAGCGCTGCGTGGACAGGGAGTGCGGCGGCTTCATCAACTGCTTCGACAATCGCGGCGAACGGCTCTGCTCCTACGACAAGTACACCTGGAGCCAGGGGCGCTTCGTCTGGGTGTTTGCCAGGCTCGCGTCGACCCCTGCGCCGATCTTCTCGCACGGGGAGCGCGAGCAGTTTCTGGCGCTGGCCGGACACGGGGCTGATTTCCTGATGAAGCACTGCCTGATGGGCGAGGATGACTGGCGCTGCGTGTTTCTCATGGAGCGCGACGGCTCGCCCAAGCAGGTGGAGCCGGGCGCGCCGCTGGACATGAGCATCTACGCGGACTGCTTCGTGATCGCCGGCCTGGCGATGTACGCGTATGCCTCCGGCGACCGCGCGGCGTACGATTTCGCCAGAAGGCTCTACGAGTCCGGTATCGACCGGGTGCGGCGCAACAGCTTCCGCACGCTGCCGTATCCGCTTTCCGATTGCTATCGCGCGCATGGCATTCCCATGATCTTTTCCAATGTGACGCGCGAGCTGGTGCGCGCAGCGGAAAAGCTGGACACGGGCTATGTTCCGGCGCTGCTGGCCAACCTGGAGGGCTTTGCCGGCGACATCCTCACGCACTTTGTGGATGAGGAGGATGTGATGCACGAGGTGATCCGCCGGGACAACACCTTCTTCCCGCAGATCCTTGGCCAGCATATGAATCCGGGCCACACGATCGAGGATGCCTGGTTCCTCCTCGATGCGGCGGATCTGTGCGGCAAGCCGGAATGGGAGACCAGGATCGAACGGATTGCGCTCCGGGCGCTCCAAAACGGCTGGGACGCCGAGTTCGGCGGCATCCTGCATTTCACGGGCATTCATGGCGGCAGGCCCGTCGGGGACATGACCGGCGTCGAGCATGAGACGATGACCCGCCAGCTCTCCGGCTGGAACGACAAGCTCTGGTGGATTCATTCCGAGGCGCTCTATACGACGCTGCTGTGCTATTTCCGCAGCGGCAACGAGGCGTTCCTCGAATGGCATGATCGCGTGTTTGACTATGTGTTCCGCACCTTCCCGAATCCGGATCCGGAGATCCGCGAGTGGATACAGATCCGCATGCAGAACGGCCAGCCGCAGGAGAAGGTGGTCGCGCTGCCTGTCAAGGATCCCTATCACATCAGCCGCAACCTGATTCTCATCATCGAGCTTCTCGCTCGTGAGCTGGAGGCGCAGGACAGGCCGTGATTCCGCATGGCGCGTGCAAAGCGCCGCCGCGCACGCGGCCATCCGCCCGTGGGCGGCACAGCTGAAGGGCGCAGCCCTGCCCGGCTGCGGATCAAAGAAAATAGCGCCTGTGCGCGGAGTCTGCCTCTGCGTACAGGTGCTTTTGCCGCTGGATACCGACCTTTTGCCTGCGGGCGGCGCGGACGCGCATTTTTTTGTGAATAAATTGCGAAAAGTGGAAAAACGTGCTACACTGGGAGCAGCGTAAGCCGTGTCTGGCAGACGCGCAGGAGATGAACAGAGGATGAAGGAGCGTGTACGAATGACGAACGAGGAACGGGAGATCATCCCCCGGATTCTGCGGGACATGAACGATGGCGTCCTGGTATTGGACAGGCAGGGCACCATCCTGTTCCTGAACGAGCAGGGGCGAACGCTGCTGGGGCAGCAGACGGATGTGGTGGGCATGAAGTATGCCGCTGCGCTGCTGGGGCAGGATGCGAAAAACGACGCGTTTCACCAGTTTGTTCTGGATGCGGTGTACGACAAGGAGCATACCCACAGCGGCGAAGCGTCCTATCTGTCTGCGAATCAGGAGGAGCGGCGCTTCCGCCTGACCTCCTCCTTCCTGCGCAGCGAGGATGGAACCAAGCCGATCGGCGTGGTGGTGCTCTTTTCGGACATCACGGAGATCGACAGGCTGCACCGGCAGCGCCGCGAATCCTCCACGGTGTTTGCCGTGCTGATGATCTGCGTATGCACCTATCTCTTCCTATGGAGCCTGCTGCGCTATCTGAATGCCGAGCCGCCGGGATGGGCCATGAGCATGATGATCGAGGCGATCTCGATCGTGATGTTCTTCATCATCCTGAAGACAACCAGCTTTTCCATCCGCGACATCGGCCTGCGGATCACCGACGCGAGGGCCACCTTTCTGCCCGATATCCTGATCACCGCGGGATGCGTTGCGGTGCTGGTTCTGGGCAAGGTGGTGCTGCTGCGGGCTGCGCCCGGCTTCTTCCCGGCGGGAGCGCCCTTCTGGGACTGGAGCGTTGGCTCGGTGGCGAGTGTGTTCTATCCGCTGACCGTCATCCTGCAGGAATTCCTGGCCAGGGGCGTCATGCAGGAAAACCTGAGGCGCATCTTTACGGGCAGGCATGCCGGCGCGCTGTCCATCGTGGTTTCGGCGCTGGTGTTTGGCGTGCTCCACATCTCCTATGGGCTGCCCTACATGCTGGCGGCTTCCCTGCTGCTGGGCGTGATGGGGGTGCTGTATCACAAGCAGGGGAACATCTGGGGCCTGTGCATCATCCACTATGTGCTGGGGCAGGCCGCGACGTTCCTGCGCTATATCGTCTGACCATCCTGGCGCAGGCGTCCATCCCCTTTGCGGGATGAGCGGGATGCGCCTTCATCAAACAGCTTAACGGAGGGTATGTGTATGAACATCAGAAAAGAATCAAACGGAACGACCCTGAACATCGCCCTGGAGGGACGGCTGGACACCTCGACGGCGCCGCAGCTGGAGGCGGAGCTGAAGCGTCTGGCGGGCGTTGCGGAGCTGAATCTGGACTTTGCCGCGCTGGAGTACCTCTCCTCCGCCGGGCTGCGCGTCCTGCTGGCGGCGCAGAAGACCATGAACAAGCAGGGCAAAATGGTCATTCATCATGTGAATGCAGCCATCATGGAGGTCTTCGAGGTCACCGGCTTTCTGGACATCCTGACCATCGTGTAAGGCGCGGATCCGGCGGCAAATCGCCATGGACTGCGAGCAATACGACAAAAGGGGAGGAAGCCATGGGATTTCTACCATCTGCCCGAGAGGCCGTATTTGTCAGGAAATCGTTCTACCGTTTTTTGATCCCCAGCCTGTTTTCGTGCCTGGGGATCGCCGCAGGCGCGCTGGCGGACTGCGTCTTTGTGGGCAACGCCATCGGCCCGGTGGGCATGACGGCCATCAGCATCGGCCAGCCGGTGTACATGCTGTTCAATACCATCAGCTACTCCCTGTCCATCGGCGGCTCCATCCGCTATGCCAATGCCCTGGGCGAGGGCAAGGTGGAGGAGGGCAACCGGATCTTTGCCAATGTGCTGTTTACCGACCTGCTGCTCAACATCGCGCTGTGCAATCTGGGGCTGCTGTTCCTTCCGCAGGTGCTCGCCTTCCTGGGCGCGGGCACGCCGGGCACCGAGGTGTGGGCCAACTGCGAGGCGCTGGTACGGACGCAGCTGGCGCTGGTGCCCATCATGTTCTGCCAGGGGCCGTTCTACTACTTTGTCAACTGCGATAACGACCCCAAGCTGGCGGCGCTGGCCTTTGTCACCAGCAACACGCTGGATATCGTCTTCAACTATGTCTTCGTGGTGCTGCTGGACATGGGCATCGCCGGGTCGGTCTATTCCACCGGCGTGGGCGCCGCGGTCATGATTCTCATCAGCCTGGTTCACTTCATCAAAAAGCGGGGCTGCCTGCGCTTTCGCTGGCCGGGGCGTCCGTTCTCCACGGTGCTGCTGTCCTTCCGGACGGGCTTTGCCACGTCAGTGCAGTATGTCTATCAGTTCCTGACGATCCTGGTGTGCAACCGTCTGCTCATGTCCATCAGCGGGGAGCTGGCGGTGGCCGTGTTCGGCATCGTGTTCAACGTGTCGCTGCTGGCGGCGTCGGTGCACGACGCCATCAGCATGGCGCTGCATCCCATGGTCAGCACCTTCCACGGCGAGCACAACAGCGCCAACATCCGCTGTACGCTCCGGCAGGCGTTCCAGGTCTCCCTGGCGGCGGATCTGCTGCTGGCGGCGCTGCTGCTGGGCTTTCCCCGATGGGTCAGCCTGCTCTTCGGCCTGCGCACGGCGGAGGCGTTCGCCATGGGCAGCCGGGCCATCCGGGTCTATGCGCTGTGTCTCCTCCCGTCGGGGATCAACATGGTGCTGACCTTCTATTACCAGGCGCTGGGGCGGGAGTTTGCCAGCTATCTGCTTTTCACGCTGCGCTCGTTTGTGTGCTTCCTGGCCTTCAGCCTGCTCTTCAGCCGCGGCGGCGTGGAGATGTTCTGGTGGGCCTATCCGTGCATGGAGCTGGCGTCTCTGGCCGTCATGGCGCTGTACAATGGGAGCAAGGGCTCCTGGACCTATCTTCATGAGGATGACAGCCGGGTGTTCCGCGCCTTTCTGGACAGCCGCAGCGCCGATCTGGGGGCCACCGGAGCGGCGGTGTCCGCCTATCTGGAGGGGATCGGGGCCAGCGCTGCGCAGAACTACTTCGCCTCGGTCGCGGTGGAGGAGGTGTGCGGTGTGATTCTCAGCCAGGCCTTTTCCGCGAGGGACGGCTACATCCAGTTCACCATCGTGCCCGGCGAGGACGGCACCGTGACCCTCCATCTGCGGGACAATGCCGAGGCGTTCAACCCCTTTGACATGAACACAGACGAGATCAGCCTGGAGGATGGCACCGGGCTGGACGCTATCGGCGTGAAGGTGATCAAGAGCAAGGCCAAGTCGTTTTTCTACCGCCGTTACGCCGGCTTCAACACCCTGGTGGTGCAGATCTGACGCGGCCCGACAGCGGCGCTGTGTACCGGATGGCCGCCTGCCGACGGCCTGATCCGGAGAAAGGGATTCCCATGAAACAGACGGTGAGATTCTCCCTGGGCAAAAAGCTGACGGCGATTATCGTGCTGCTCAGCGTCACGCTGAGCCTTGCGGCCATCGCGGTCAGCTACCAGATCTTCAGCTCCACCATGACCGACTACTACGAGCGGCTGGGCACGAATCTGGTGCGCACGCTGGCCGGGCAGCTGGATGCCGATAAGCTGGACGCCTACTTTGAGACCGGCCAGATGGACGAGGCGTACTACGTCACCCAGGACTTCATCAGGGATCTGGTGGAGAGCAACGATGTGGAGTATCTCTATGTGGTTCGCCCCCATGGAACCGGCGTGACCTTCCTCTTTGATTCCGACATGGATATCCAGGAGGGCGGCGCCTACGAGGACGGGGGCTACTGCGCGCTGGGCACCTATGTGGAGCTGGTGGGCGCCTTTGCCGAGAACCTTCCCAATCTGCTCTCTGGCAAGCCCGTTGCGCCCATCGTCCAGTGGGATGAGAGCTACGGCTGGCTGATGACGGCCATCACCCCGGTGCTCCATCAGGACGGCGCCATGGCCGGATATGTGATGGCGGACATCAGCATGAACGACGTGATGAACACCCGAAGGACCTTCCTCATCACGCTGGCCGCCCTGCTCAGCGGCCTGACCGTCGGCTTTATCGCGCTGGTGCTCATCCTGATGCGCCGCCAGGTCATCCGCCCCATCGACCAGCTCACCCAGGCGACCGGCGCCTTTATGGGAAGCAATGAGAAGGAGCTGGCGGAGGGCAAGGCCACGGCCAATGTGCCGGACATCCGGACCGGGGATGAGGTGGAGCTGCTGGCGCGCTCCTTCCGCAAGATGGAGGAGGACATGATCTCTTATCTGCGCAACTTCATGACGGTGACGGCGGAGAAGGAGCGCATCGGCGCGGAGCTGAACGTGGCGGCCCAGATTCAGGCGGACATGCTGCCCCGCATCTTCCCCGCGTTCCCGGATCGGCCGGAATTTGATATCTACGCCAGCATGACCCCGGCCAAGGAGGTTGGCGGCGACTTCTACGATTTCTTCCTGGTGGACGACGACCATCTGGCGCTGATCATTGCGGATGTGTCCGGCAAGGGCGTTCCGGCGGCGCTGTTCATGGTCATCGCCAAGACCCTGCTGAAGAACGCCGCGCAGACGGGGCTGTCCCCCAAGGCGGTGCTGGAGAAGGTCAACAACCAGCTCTGCGAGAACAACGAGGCGGAGATGTTTGTGACCGTCTGGCTGGGCATCTACGAGATCTCCACCGGCAGGCTCACCGCCGCCAATGCCGGCCACGAGTATCCGGCGCTGCGGCGCAAGGGCGGCAGGTTCGAGCTGGTGCGGGACAAGCACGGCTTTGTGCTGGCGGGGATGGAGGGCTCCCGGTATCGGGAGTACGACCTCGCGCTGGAGCCGGGGGATACGCTCTTTGTCTACACCGACGGTGTGGCGGAGGCGACGGACGCAAGCGGCGTGCTCTACGGGACGGAGCGCATGCTTCAGGCGCTGAACCGCAGCCCGTCCGCGGCGCCCGCCCTGCTGCTGCCCGACGTGAAGGGGGATATCGAGCGGTTCGTGGGCGACGCGCCGCAGTTCGACGACATCACCATGCTCTCCATCCAGCGAAAGGACGGCCTGGGGGATGCGATGGAAAGCATCGACGTCGCCCCGGCGCTGGAGAGCCTGCCGGAGGTCACCGCGTTCTTTGAGGACGCACTGACCAGGCACGATGCGCCGATGAAGGTGATCGCGCAGGTGAACGTCGCGGCGGACGAGATCTTCTCCAATATTGCGCGGTACAGCGGGGCCGCCCATGCTGCTGCGGCGTGCGCGGTGGAGAGCGGCCGGGCCGTGCTCCGCTTTTCGGACGACGGCTGCCCCTATGATCCCACGCAAACGGCGGATCCGGACACCAGCCTGTCTGCGGAGGAGCGTGACATCGGCGGCCTGGGCATCTTCATGGTGAAAAAGACCATGGATCAGATTCCTTCAGATTTTCTGGAAGCTTGGTTTTCTGGG
>JBJEYK010000114.1:0-1657 GCA_051886775.1 Candidatus Ventricola sp.
GACATCGGCTACTTCTTCTACATCGGCGGCAACGACTCCATGGATACCATCATGAAGCTGAGCGACTACGCCAAGCAGATCGGCAGCCACATCCGCTTCATGGGCGTGCCCAAGACCATCGACAACGACCTGATGGGCACCGACCATACCCCGGGCTACGGCTCCGCCGCCAAGTACGTCGCCACCGTGATGAAGGAGCTGTGCCGCGACGCCGCCGTCTACGGCACGAAGTATGTGACGATCGTGGAGGTCATGGGCCGCAACGCCGGCTGGCTGACCGCCGCCGCCGCGCTCGCCCGCGGCGAGGACTGCGAGGGCGTCGACCTCATCTGCCTGCCGGAGGTGCCGTTCCATCTGGATCGCTTCATCGAGAAGATCAAGAGCCTGCAGGAGGATCACCCGTCCGTGCTCATCGCGGTGTCCGAGGGCGTGAAGACGCCGGATGGCCGCTATGTCGCCGAGCTGGCCAACGACAATCTCGCCGTCGATTCCTTCGGCCACAAGAGCCTATCCGGCACGGCGCGCTTCCTGTGCGACTATGTGCAGCAGCATCTGGACACCAAGACCCGCGCGGTCGAGCTGGCGACGCTTCAGCGCTGCGCCGCGCACATCACCAGCCGCACCGACATCACCGAGGCCTATCAGGTCGGCGGCGCTGCCGCTGTCGCCGCCTTCGAGGGCAAGACTGGCATGATGGCCGCGCTCAAGCGTGTGTCCAACGATCCGTATCAGTGTGTCACGGAGCTGGTGGACGTCCACCGCTGCGCGAACCACGAGAAGAAGATCCCCATGGAGTGGATCAATAACTATCGCAACGGCATGACGCAGGACTACATCGACTACGCCCGCCCGCTGATTCAGGCGGAGCTGACGCCGATCTACGTCGACGGCCTGCCGCGCCACATCTACATCAAGGACTGATTCCTGCGGACGCGATCGGGGAAACGGTGAAGGCCGTTTCCCTTTTCTCATTTCCCTCGAATTCCGTCGAATTTTGTCCTCGGAATGCTTGTTTTTTCCAGCAAAAGGCAGTATGATGTGCGTACACAAGCCGTCGGCAGGGCCGGTATGATGCCGGGCCCATGACCGAGGAAGCTCTGTAAACCTCGCTGCCTTGCGCCTGAGTCCGGCGCCTGGCGCAAGGATTTGCATATGAATGAAGGGGGATTCATACGATGCAAAAGATTTCGGAGGCATCCCTGGCGATCATCCGCCGGATGCAGCAGAACGAGCTGACTGAGAGCGTGATCTATGCGGAGATCGCGAAGTTTGCCAAGGGAGAACAGAACCGGGAAGCGCTGCTTCGCCTCTCGCGCGAGGAAAAGGCGCATTATGAGATCTGGAAGCGATACACGGGCCTCGAGCTGAAGCCGGAGATGGGCAAGGTGCGCAGATACAAGCTGCTGGCGCGGGTATTCGGCTTCACCTTTGCTGTCAAGCTGATGGAAAACGGCGAGGAGGGCGCGCAGGCACAGTATGAAGCGCTGGCGCAGGAGGTGGCGGAGAGCACGGCCATCCGCAGCCAGGAGGAGGAGCACGAGCGGACGCTGCTGGGCATGCTCGACGAGGAACGGCTGCAATACGTGGGCAGCATGGTGCTGGGCCTGAACGACGCGCTGGTGGAGCTGACCGGCTCGCTGGCGGGCTTCACCTTCGC
>JBJEYK010000115.1:0-1656 GCA_051886775.1 Candidatus Ventricola sp.
GGCGATGTCGATGTGCACCTCGCCCGCCTCGATGGCGCGCGGGCGGCCGCCGTGGCTGCGGATGATGGCCGGCGTCTTCAGCTTGCCGGCGGAAACCACCTCGCCCATCCTGCCGCGGATGCCGGAGGTCTGGATGCCCACGACCTTGCCCTGCTCGATGTAATCGGCGATGGGATCGTGCGCGCTGCCCAGGCTGGTCGCGGCAATGGTGAGATCCTCCAGGCCCAGCTCCTCGATGGCCGCCTTCATCACCATGTTGACGACGAAGTCTCCGTCGCGCAGGTGATGGTGGAAGGAGAAGGTCATGCCGGAGGCCGCGCCCACCTGGCGCAGCGCCTCGGCCAGCGTGCCCACGATCTTGCTCTCCTGCGGGCGCTCATACCTGCGCGTTCTCGGGGAGGCCTTCTGCAGGTACTTGCCGTCCATGTAGTTTTTGCCCTGATAGACCTCCTTGCCATTCACCAGCAGGCTGTCCGGGATGTCGCGTCCAACAGCGTTCTTCATACCAAATCCCCCTCATACATGCCGCAGGCCTTGGCCAGCTTCAGGGTGCGTTCCGCGCCCGGGATAAAGGCAACGTCAACCATCTTGCCATTCACCGTGAATACGCCGATGCCGGCGGCGGCAGCCTCGCGGAAGGCGCGCACCATGGCCTCGGCCTGGACGACCTCCTTCTGGGTGGGCGCGAGGATCTCGTGTACCAGGCGGATCTGCTTGGGATTGATGAGGCTCTTGCCGTCGAAGCCCATGGCCTTGTTCTGGCGCACCTCGGCCTCAAAGCCCTCCATGTCGTCCAGATCGGTGAAGACCGTATCAAAGCACTGGATGCCGGCTGCGCGCGCCGCCAGCAGCATCTGCCCGCGCGCGGCGAGCATGTCCACGCCGTCGCGCTGGAACTTCGTCTGCATGCACTTGCGGAAATCGCCGCCGGAGATGGCCACGCCGAACATGCGGTCGCTGGCGGAGCAGATCTCATAGGCGTTCAGGATGCCCTTGGGGCTTTCCAGCGCCGCCATGAGCAGCGTGCGCCCCTCCTCCACGCCGAACTCGCGCTCGGCGGCGAGGACATGCTCCTCAACGGTTTTGACATCCTGCGCGGATTCGCACTTGGCGATGCGGATGCCGTCCGCGCCACCGGCGACGCACACGCGGATGTCCTCCTTCCAGTGCGGGGTATCCAGACCGTTGATGCGCACGATGACCTCGGTGTCGCCGTAGTCGATGGTTTTCAGCGCATGATACAGGGAGAAGCGCGCCGCGTCCTTCTGGTTTTCGGCGACAGCGTCCTCCAGATCCAGCATGATGGAATCCACGCCGTAGATGTAGGCGTCTTTGATGAGGCCGGGCTTCTGCGCGTTCATGAACATCATGGTGCGGCGCAGGCGAAAGCGTTCAGGCTTGGGACGAGGAATCATCGGATGGCACCTCCCCACGGAATGTTCTCGGCGCTCTGGCCGCAGCTGCGCAGCACGGCGCACTCCACGCGGGCCTTGAGCGTGCAGTCCAGCGCGCCCTTGTCCACGACGGTCACCCTGGCGTCCGTAACCTCCAGGCGCTCCAGGGTTTCCAGGACGGTCGCCTTGATCTGGCGGCCATACTGATTCATGACGCTGGAGGAAATGTCCAGCTCGATGCCGGCGGTGCCCGGCTCAACCG
>JBJEYK010000116.1:0-2956 GCA_051886775.1 Candidatus Ventricola sp.
CACGAACAGCTCCGCGCTCTCCCCGTCCAGAATCAGCCGCAGCGTCATCACGCCGTCCTTCGGCCCGGCCTTGATGGAGCGCACATGCGGGATGTCCCGCGTGGAGCCGCAGTTGGTGCGGTCAAAGACCAGCTCCCCGCGCGAGAGCGCGCAGCGGATCACCGTGAAGCAGCGCGCATCCCTTGCAAAGCGCAGCTCGAAGCGGCGACAGTTGCTTTCACCAACGTGCAGCGTCACCGTCAGGTCGAGCTTGCGCCCGCAGACGCCGTCAAGCGCCGTCTCCCCGGCAAGGCGCACGCCCGTCAGGCGCACGTCATCCTGCCAGAGCGTTTCGATCTCCCGGATGGGCTGCTGGCACAGCCGCCCTTCGCGGATGCTCAGCTCGCGCGGCAGGCTCACGCGGCCGAACCACTTGTGCCGCCTGGGTGCGCCATTGAGCGTCTCCCAGTTCTCCATCCAGCCGAGCAGGATGCGCCTGCCGTCCGGGGCAAGCACCGTCTGCGGGGCGTAGAAGTCGAGTCCTGCATCCACAGGCTGCACGCTGCGGCGGGTGAAGCGGTGGCTTTCCTCGTCATAGTCGCCCAGCAGCGCGATGGTGCCGTAGCCCGCGTGGAAGACGCCGTCCGGCGTGGCCTGCATCTCCTGCGGGCTGGTGAGCAGCACCTGATGACCATCCAGCGGGAAGAAATCCGGGCATTCCCACATGCGGCCCAGCTCGCCCCGGCTGGCGTCCAGCTCCGTCACGAAGCGCCAGCCCCGTCCGTCCTCGCTCTCCAGCAGCAGGATCGCGCCCTTGCGCGTCTCGTGCAGGTTGCCCGCGACGCAGTAGAGCATGCCGTCCTTCCCGCGAAGGATTTTGGGATCGCGGAAGTCGTGCTCACTGTAGCCCTTGGGCAGCAGCGCCGCGCCGATGACCGGGTTTTCCGCCAGCTTGACGAAATCCACGCCGTCGCCGATGGCGACGCACTGCGCCTGCAGCTCCCTGTGACCTGTGCCCGCAGGCTGCACGCCGGTGTACATCAGCATCAGCCGCCCGTCGTCAAGCGGCAGTGCCGAGCCGGAGAAGCAGCCGCCCGCATCCGCATCGGTGTCCGGGGCCATCGCGGCGGGCAGATACGTCCAGTGCAGCAGGTCGCGGCTCTTGGCGTGGCCCCAATGCATCGGGCCCCAGACGGTGTTGTAGGGATGGTACTGATAGAACAGGTGGTACTCGCCCTTGTAGAAGCAGAAGCCGTTGGGATCGTTCATCCAGCCGACCATCGGGGTGAGATGGAACAGCGGACGGTCTCCATCCGGAATCTCAGCAAAGGCCTGCCGCTCAAAGTCCCGCGCGGCGGAAAGCGGCGTCTGGTTTTTCATCATGGTTTGTCCATCCTCCTGAAAACCGCTGTACCCCTCTCCCCTGAGGGGAAAGGGGACAGCGTATATGAGTTTACTTCGCCTCGGCGTAGCGGTCGTAGGCGGCCTGATAGACCTCAAGCAGCTCGCTCATGCCGCAGCGGTCGAGGGTCTTGAGGTACTTCTCCCAGGCCTTGTCGTCCGGGCCGCCGTCCTTGATCCACAGCGCCTCCTGCTCGGCGACGGCGTTCTCAAAGTCGGAGCGGTACATGTCGATGGTGTCCAGCTCGTCCGGCGTGAACACGCAGTCCACCGGGTAGACGGTCGTGTCCTTGACGAACGGCATCCAGTAGTCATACAGGTCGGTCAGGCGCTCGATGGCGCGATCCTCCATCTTGAACACGTCGCTGTAATAGCTGGAGAGAATCAGCTTCGGACCGTAGACCTCGAGCTGGCCCTTGAGCTCGCCCGCGCTCTTGCCGTACTTCTCGCGGCTCTCGGCATCGGTGATGCTCAGCCACACGCCGTTTTCGTCCTTGCCGGTGAAGTAGGTGTCGATGGGGCCGTACTGCAGCTGCATGACGTTCTCGCCCGTGTACCACAGGTCGTAGAAGGCGAGCAGCTTCTCCGGGTTCTTGCACGCACTGGTGATGTTCAGGTTGCCCGCGTTGATCGCGCCGCCGGTGCGCACGGTGACGTTGCTGGTGCCGTCCGGGCCGGTGAGCACGGGCAGGAACACATAGTCAGCAGCATACGGGCCCATCAGCTCCTCGATGTACCACCAGGTCGAGACGCCCACATAGCCCTGAGAGCACTTCGCCATCAGCTGCGTGGTATCCTGGCTGAACATCTCCTTGTCCATCAGGCCCTCGGCGAACCAGTCGTGGAAGTAGGTCAGCGCAGCGCGGTAGTTGTCGTCGTCGCAGACGAAGTTCACGGTGCCGTCCGGGGTCAGCACGAGGTCGTTGCACACGTCGTTGAGCCAGTTGGTGAAGCCGAAGCCCGCGTAGAAGATGTTCTGTCCCCAGCACCACTCGTCAAAGCCGGTGCTCATCGGGAGGGTGCTGCCCGCGGCGTTGCCGTAGACCTTCGCGCTCATGTCGTTCTCCTTGAAGGCGACCAGCGCGGTGTGCAGCTCCTCGAGCGTGGTCGGCACGGGCAGGCCCAGCTCGTCGAGCCACTTCTTGTTGATCATGGAGAACTGCGGGATGGTGAAGATGGAGTAGTCCTCCGCCTTGCCGATGCCGGCGGTGCCCATCTGCTCGCCCGCGGGCAGGCCGTAGATCGCGCCGTTGCTCATGGTGATCGCCGCGCGGATCTCCGGGTGCGCCTCCAGGATGGCGCTCAGGTTGGGCATGATTTCCGGCGTGATGTAGGGCGTCAGGTCGATGAACGTGCCGTCCTCGCCGTAGGTCAGCAGGTCGTAGTTGTTGAAGCCCACGCCGTTGAAGGCGTCCGGCAGGTCGCTGCCCGCGATGCGGATGTTGACCTGCTCGCTGAGCGAGTCGCTCATGCAGTCCCAGTTGATGGTGATGCCCGTCTGCTCCTGCATGGCGTTCAGGACGGGGTTGTCCGCATAGCCGCCGGAGAGCGCGGAGATGCCGGAGATGATGTTGAA
>JBJEYK010000116.1:3056-6140 GCA_051886775.1 Candidatus Ventricola sp.
AGCATCGGCGCAGCCGCCGCGATGATGGAGGCGAACTTGATCATCTCCGTCATCTTGTTCAGCTCGGCGTAGCCGCCGGAGATCATGCTCGCCTGCGTCGCGGAGGCAGAGCTCTTGATCAGGATGTTGCGCAGCACCAGCGGCAGCGGCGCCTGGCTGCCCTTCATGTAGATGAGGGCGGTGAACCAGTCGTTCCAGTAGGCCACCATGCTGAAGACCACCATGACCGCCATGATCGGGCGGGAGAGCGGGATGATGATCTTAAAGAAGATCGTCAGCTTGCTCGCGCCGTCGATCTCCGCCGCCTCCTTGAGCGAGCCGGGGATGCTGTTCTCAAAGAAGTTGCGGGCGATGATCATGTTGGAGACCGCCACGCCGCCGGGGACGAACATCGCCCAGACGGTGCCCATCAGGCCGGTGTCCTTGACGATGAGGTAGGTCGGGATGAGGCCGCCGCCGAAGTACATGGTGATCAGGAAGAAGATGGACAGCGCCTTGCGCCCGGGCAGCTCGAACACGGAGAGCGGATAGGCGACCATGTAGATCATCGCCACCGAGAAGATCGTGCCCAGCACCGTGTAGAGGATGCTGTTGGCGTAGCCGGAGAGGATGTTCGCGTCGGCAAAGACCGCCTTGTAGCCGTCGAAGGTAAAGCCGCTGGGCAGCAGGAACGTCTTGCCCGCGTAGACATCGTAGGGATTGGAGAAGGACGCGACGAGGATGTAGTACAGCGGATAGGCCACGATCAGCAGCATGATCACGCACAGCGTCACCAGCACGATGTCGCTGGCCTTGTCGCTCAGGCCGCCGAGCTTTCCGCGCTTTCTTGAAGCGATCATCTTCGATTTCCCTCCCTCTTAAATGAACTTGTAGTCCGCAACCTTGCGGGCGATGCGGGTGACGACGAACAGCAGCACGATGTTCACCAGCGTGTTGAACAGGCCGATGGCCGTCGAGTAGCTGTACTTCGCGTTGAGAATGCCCTGCTCGTAGACGTAGACCGCGATGATGTCGCTGGCGGCCTTGTTCAGCTCCGTCTGCAGCAGATAGACCTTCTCAAAGCCGACGTTCATCAGGTTGCTGGCGCTGAGGATCAGCTGGAGAATCGCCATCGGCAGCAGCTCCGGGATGTCGATGTGCAGGATGCGCTGGAAGACGGACGCGCCGTCCACCTTCGCGGCCTCGTAGAGCGAGGTGTCCACCGTGGAGAGCGTGGCCATGTAGATGATCGCGCCCCAGCCGGCCTCCTGCCAGATGCCCGTGGCGATGTAGATCGTGCGGAACATGCTGCTCTCGGAGAGGAAGTCGATGTTCGTGCCCAGCAGCAGGTTGATGAGGCCGCCGGACGGGCTGAGGAAGATGCGGATCATGCCGCAGATGATCATGGTGGAGATGAAGTGCGGCGCGTAGAGCACGGTCTGCACGGTTCTCTTGAGGCCCTTGAAGCGGAGCTGATTGAGCGCCAGCGCCAGGATGATCGGCACCGGGAAGCTCCACAGCAGGCTGTACAGGCTCAGCAGCACGGTGTTCTTGATCATGCGCCCGCAGTTGGGCGAGCTGAAGAACCGCACGAACCAGTCCATACCCACCCATTTGCTGCCGGTGATGCCCCGGCTGGGCTTGAAATCGCGGAACGCGATCTGGATGCCGTACATCGGGCCGTACTTGTAGACGATGGTGATGACGACGGGCACCAGCAGCAGCAGGTAGAGCTGCCAGTTGTCCTTCAGCCTGCGCGAAAGGCTTCTGCCGCTGTGTACCTTGACTGCGGCACTGTTTTTCACGAGGATCCCTCCCTTTTTCGGTTGCGACGGTCTTTCATGAAACGTTTCACGTTCTGTATGAACACAAGATACCACAGCACGCGATGTGTGTCAAGGGGAATTTGAAAATTTCTCCGACTTTTTTGAGCACTTTTTCTTTTGATAAGAGGAATTGATCAGACCACTTGCCCGATTACACAAAAAATGCGCCTGGATTTGCTCGACTTGCAGTCGTGAAATTGCGAAGTGCTTTTCATATTATTTCATGAAACGTCTTTACAACAAGACGAAATCATGCTATACTTTCTGCATGAAAACAGCGTTTTCTCTTGAACAGTCGATTGTGAGGTGATCTCTTGTCCAATCCAAAAAAGACCGCCGCAACCATGAGCGACGTCGCCCGCGAGGCTGGCGTGGCGCTGGGCACGGTTTCCAAGGTCATCAACGGCCAGAGCGTGGGCGAGAGCTACCGCCTGAAGGTCGAGGCCGCGGTCAAGAAGCTCAATTATCAGGTCAACAACAGCGCGCGTTCGCTCAAGACCGACCGCACCAACACCGTCGCCTTCATCGTGCCCAACACCATCACGCCCTACTTCGCGCTGCTGACCCATCATATCAACATGGCGCTGGAGCGGCGCAATTACAAGATGCTTCTGTGCTTCACGGAATATGACCGGGAGCGCGAGCAGGATTTCATCCAGATGGTGCGCCAGAACCGTGCGGACGGCGTCATCGCCCTGACCTACAACCCGCATCTGGAGATCCCGGAGGACATTCCCTTTGTGACCATCGACCGCTTCTTCAGCGTGTCCGTCCCCTGCGTGGCGGCGGACAACTTCGCCGGCGGCAGGATGGCTGCGCACGAGCTGAAAAGGCGCGGCTGCAAGCATGTGGCCTTCATGCGTATTGGCTCCCGGCTCACCAACGAACCCAGCAAGCGCAAGGACGGCTTCATCAGCGGCTGTATGGAGCTGGGCCTGCCCTACGAATGCCTGCTGCTTGACGACGGCATGCCCTTCTCCGCGTTCGAGAGCTTTCTGCGCGCCAACATGGACGGCGACCGGCTCACCTTTGACGGCATCTTCTGTGGCACGGACACGGTGGCCTATCAGATCATCGGCATCCTGCGCGGCATGGGGCTGCGCGTGCCGGAGGATGTGCAGGTCATCGGCTTTGACGGCATCCGCATGTTCGGCGATCTCGACTACATCTGCTCGACCATCGTGCAGCCCGTCGCGGACATCGCGGAGGCCTGCGTGAGCATGGTGCTCTCCCCCGATTTCAAGGGGCTGCCCTCGCTCATCTGCCTGCCCGTCACCTA
>JBJEYK010000116.1:6240-7662 GCA_051886775.1 Candidatus Ventricola sp.
GACACCGGCAACCGGGAGTTCAGCTTTGCCCGCAAGCCCGGCGCGGACACGCGCCTGACCGAGGAGGAGCTGGGGCTGACCAGCTTGATTGACGACTGCCGCGTCTTCCACTTCGGCACGCTGAGCCTGACGGACGAGCCGGTGCGCAGCGCCACGCGCGCCGCCGTCGCCCGCGCCAAGGCTCAGGGCAAGCTCATCAGCCTCGACCCCAACCTGCGCAAGCCCCTCTGGAAGAGCGAGGACGAAGCGCGCGAACAAATTGAATGGAGCCTCCGTCAGGCGGACATCGTGAAGATCAGCGACGAGGAGATCGACTTCCTCTGGGGTCTCTCGCCGGAGGACGGCGCGCAGAAGCTGCTCTCTGAATACGGCGTCTCGCTCGTCTACGCCACGCTCGGCCCGAAGGGCTGCCACGTCGCGAACCGAAACGGCGCAGCGACGGTCGACTCCCCGAAGGGCATTCACGTCGTAGACACCACCGGCGCGGGCGACATCTTCGGCGGCAGCGCCATGAGCCGCTTCCTTGCGCTCGGCAAGCGCCCCGATGAGCTGAGCATCGCGGAGATGACGGAAATCGTGCGATTCGCCTGCTGCGCCGCGAGCCTGTCCACGCAGAAGCACGGCGGCATTTCCAGCGTCGTGCCGATGGAGCAGGTGATCGGCTGCGCGAAGGAAACATATTGCTAAACACACAGGCATCTCTATTCAGCGAATACTTTTCTATTGTGAATAGGCGAATACTGACTGAGTGTGCCCATCTTCACACTGTTCATCGGCTGGTATTTTCTTATTTTGATAAAACTCCCCCGATCTTTCCACTTGCAGCATCAAGCAGGAGTACAATACTAACCTCCATAACCTGAAGCAGAAGTATCAGTCCCTCACACAACGCAAATATCGCCACATCCGTCCACCGCTGCCCAATCGCCGCAACCACGCCAAGCACAATGCCCAGCAGCATCGCCAGCCCGATCACCACCGATGACAGATTGGATGCCACCTTGACCAGAAGCAGGAGCAGCGTAACCGCCAGCCAGATCGGAAAAACCATCAGCTTCACGATCCATCTCATCATCTTTACCTCACCTCTCGCTCTGATTGTAAAAAACTCCGCCTGTTTTCGCAAGGATACAAAAAACGAGCCTCTCAGACGCATTTTCAGAACCGTTAGGGTGCAATTTTCTGTTCAGCGCTTCTGAAAATCGCTCTGAGAGGCTTATTTGGTTCGTGTCTTTTCCTTTATATTTTCCTTGTCTGTGTCCTCACGCAGAATCCGCTCGACGTTCTCCCGGACGACGAGCAGCTCCCGCATTTCATCGCGCGCAGTCTGATATGCCTGATAGCTCTGAGCCTTCTCCGCTTTCAGTCGTTCGATCTCTGCTTTCAGCGCCTGACCGGACGGCAGCTTTTTCATGCCGTGCT
>JBJEYK010000117.1:0-7661 GCA_051886775.1 Candidatus Ventricola sp.
CGAAGAACTGATCCGCCAGCACAAAGCCGATCATGCCCTCGAGCGTGGAGCCCTTTTGGTCGACAGGCTCGAGCGTCTTCTGGCCGCCGTCCACCTTGAACCAGGCGGGACTGCGGTGAATGATCACGCCGGTGGGGCGGTCGAGCATCTCGGTCGCCTGGCGCTGGAGCTTCTCCACGTCGGCGCTGGTGACCTTCGGGTCGGCGCCCTGCAGCGCCACGCTCGATTCGATCACATAGACGCGCACGAACTCGCCCGGCACACCCACATAGACCTCCTTGATGTGCGCGCCGACCTTCTTTTCGGCGGCCTCGACCGCGCTGGCAATCGCGTCGGTCACGTCGCCGGGGGCGTTCCACTCGCCGTTCATGAAGCCGTCATACTGCGCCATCCCTGCGGAGGTGATGGTGACCTTCTGATACGCGCTCTCCTCTGCAAGCAATACCAGCACCTTGGACGTGCCAAAGTCCAGAACCGCTGTCGCTTTTTTCATCATACGATCTCATGCTCCTGTCTGCCCGCATGTAAATTGGCCCAAAAGGGCGCAAGATATCATCTTATTTGCTAGTATTATGCGAGTTTATTGTAACCGATTATGCCCGCTCTTTCAAGCCACTTGAGCAAATTTTGTCCAAAAACGCGCCAATTTCTCCCTGCTCAGGGCTCGGGCGTCGGCGTTGGCGTCACAGCCGGCGTCGCCGTGGCCACGGGCGTCACCGTCGGCAGCGTTGCCGGGATAAAATGCGCGTTTCTGCCGCTGGATACGTCGATCTTCGCGCCGGCCAGGCCTCCCTCGCTCTCGCGCAGGCTGAGCACCTCGCGGGCGATGGCGAGCTTGGTGCGCAGGCTGCTGTCGTCGCCCAGGACGATCTGCGTGCTGTCCGCCGTCATCACATACAGGTTGTTCATGCTGGCCATGGACAGCTGCGAGCTGCGCGCGAGCATGCTGGTTTCGTCCAGCGCCGTCAGCACGCGCTCCATGACCTCCAGCTGCGTTTCGTCCGTCACCGGCAGGCGCTCGCCCACGGTGATGCGGGCGTTCTGCCGGATGCTCAGGCCCGTCACGTTCGGCCCGGCCACATCCGTGGGATAGCCCTCGCCCGCGCATTCGAGCACCAGCCCGGACGCGTCGAGCACATAGTAATAGCCCATCACATACGCCGTGGCCATGCCCAGGCGCTCGGAGATGCGCAGCGTCAGCGTGCCGCGGTAGTCAAACCCATGCCCCAGATAGCGGATGTAGCGGTTCTGCTCCAGGCGCTGGCGCAGCTTGGCGGAGGAAATGCCCAGCACGTTGTCGCCGATCTCCACGCCGCTGAGGGTGACAACCTCCTCGCGCAGCAGATTGCGGTTGCCCACCACCATGATATCCCGCACGACGAACACGCGCGAAAGCGTCAGCACCAGCAGAATCGCCAGCACGGCGATCACCACAATCGCCATGCCCAGGGTCTGCGCGGCAGCCTTGCTCCGTTTTCTGTGTCTCACAGCCTGTTTCCTCCCCGTTCACGCGCCGGTATGGCGCGGCCATTCTCGCGCGAGATGTTCAGCAAAATGCCCACCGCCGCCATGATCATCGTGATGGACGTGCCGCCCGCGCTGAAGAACGGCAGCGGCAGCCCCGTCGTGGGCAGGATGCCCGTCACCACGCCCATGTTGATGAACGCCTGCAGGCCGATCATCGAGATGATCCCCGCCGAGAGCAGGCAGCCATAGCGGTCCCGGCAGTTCAGCGCCACCCGCAGCCCGGCGAACACGAACGCCGCAAACAGCAAAAGCACCGTCAGGCACCCCGCCAGGCCGAAATCCTCGCCCACGATGGCATAGATAAAATCCGACTCCGGATACGGCAGATAGGCAAACTTCTGCCGGCCCTGCCCCAGCCCCATGCCAAACAGCCCGCCCGAGCCCAGCGCGATCAGCGACTGCGAGAGCTGATAGCCCTCGTCGCTCATCTTGGCAAACGGGTCGCGGAACGAGAGCAGGCGTTCCCGCCGGTAGGGCGCGCTCCACGCGTAGAACGCGCCCACGGCCAGCCCGCACACGCTCAGAAGCGCCATATGGCGCTTCTTCAGCCCCGCCGCCACGAGCATCGCCAGCGCGCAGATGAGGATGCTGCCACCGGTGGACAGATTCGGCTGCTCCAGAATCAGCAAAAACATCACGCCCGGAACGATCAGAAGCGGCACCACCCCGCCCAAAAGGCTGCCGATGGCGTCGCCCCTGCGATCCAGCGCGCCGGCCATGAAGATGACCATCGCGTATTTGGCAAATTCCGACGGCTGCACGCTCATGCCCAGCACATTCAGCCAGCGCCGCGAGCCGTTGATGCTCACGCCGATGCCCGGGATAATCACCAGCACAAGCGACAGCGCGCTCACGCCCAGCAGCGCGAGCATCACCCGCGGCCTGCGGAATACCCGGTACGGCACCAGCGACAGGCTGACGCACGCCGCAGTGCCCAGCGCGATGCCGATGAGCTGCTTTTTGACGGCGGAGAGCGCGTCCCCGCTCGCCGTGCGCTGGTAATACGTCGCGCTGAAGAGCGTCAAAAGCCCCAGCGCGAGCAGCAGCACCATCAGTGCCACAATCGTCTTGTCACAGGTTCGCCGCTTCTCCACAGAATCGCCCT
The DNA here is from genome assembly GCA_051886775.1 of Candidatus Ventricola sp. Classification (GTDB taxonomy): domain Bacteria; phylum Bacillota; class Clostridia; order Christensenellales; family Aristaeellaceae; genus Ventricola. Next base: position 2,633 of record JBJEYK010000117.1, read on the forward strand.
CCTCCGGCTGCATGCTTCCTACTGGTCTCTCTCGTGCAGCCGGTCAGGCGTCAGTGCATCGCCATGACCTTTTCCTTGAAGACCCTGCCGCGGTCTTCGTAGTCCTTGAACATGTCAAAGCTCGCGCACGCGGGCGAGAGCAGTACGCAGCCGCCCGGCTGCGCCAGGCGCGCACACGCGGCCAGGCAGGCGTCGAAGTCGTAGCCCGCCTCCGTATAGGCCGTGTAGCCCGCGCGCTCCAGCGCGCCGCGGATCTGCGCAGCCGTGTCGCCGATGAGCACGCAATGCACAATCTGCCCGGCTTTAGCGATCGTGCGTGCCAGCGGGTCGAACGACGTCCTCTTGTCGCTGCCGCCCAGAATGAGCACCGTCGGGCGCGTCATGGTGGCGATGGCCTTCTGTGTGGAATCCACGTTGGTGCCCTTGGAGTCGTTGATCCAGGTCACGCCGCGCAGCGTGCGCACCGTCTCAATGCGGTGCTCGACCCCTTGGAACGTGCGCAGCACCTGCGCCATCGTCTCCCCCGGGACACCGGCTGCACCGGCGATGGCCACGGCAGCCAGGGCGTTTTCCAGGTTGTGCGGCCCGGGGATGAACACCTCGTCCGCCGGGCAGACCGGCTGCGCGCCGCCTCCCAGGTCAAGGACGATCATGCCGTCCTGCACCCACGCGCCCAGCGGCGGCTGCGCCGTGCGCGAAAACCAGATCACACGCGCCGCAAGCCCCTCGGCCATCCGGCGGCAGGCCGCGTCGTCGTAGTTGAACACCGCGTAATCCTCCGCCGTCTGACACTGGAAGATGCGGCGCTTCATGCCGATATAGACCTCCATCGTGCCGTGCCGCGCGAGGTGATCCTCCGTGATGTTGAGCACCGCGCCGACGTGCGGATGGAACTGGCGGATGCTCTCGCACTGATACGAGCTGACCTCCGCCACGGTCATGTCCGCGTCGGCAGAGCTGCCCGCCGTCGCGGTGATCGGGTAGCCGATGTTACCCACCACATGCGTGGTGCGCCCCGCCGCGCGGCACATCTCGCCCACCAGCGTGGTGGTCGTGGTCTTGCCGTTGGTGCCGGTGATGGCCAGCAGCGTGCCGCGCGTGAGCCGCGCGCCCAGCTCCAATTCGCCAATGACCTCCACCCCCAGGCGGAGCGCCTCCTGCACAAACGGCTTGGCCCAGGCGATGCCCGGGCTGATGACCAGCAGATCAAGGCCGGGCAGGTGCGCATCCGGCGCCTCGCCCAGCGCAAACGCGCAGCCCAGCGCGCGCAGCTCCTCCAGCCCGCCGCCGAGCTGCTCCTCCGTCTTCATATCGCTGATGGTGACGCGCGCGCCCAGCTGCACAAGCAGCTTCGCCGCTGCAATCCCGCTGCGCGCCATGCCGCACACCATCACGCGCCGATTCCTGACATCCATGCTTCCGCCTCCAGCCTGCGCGTCACAGCACGCCCAGCAGCGTGATCAGGCACAGGATGACCGTCGTGGTCATGTACATCGCCACAATCCGCACCTCGTGCATGCCGCCCAGCTCAAAGTGATGATGAATCGGCGACATGCGGAAGATGCGCTTGCCGCCGGTCTTCTTGAAATACGTGACCTGGATGATGACCGACAGGCTGCTCATCAGCATCCAGAACGCGATGAGCACCAGGATCAGCGGCTGGCGCATCAGCATCGCCGCCGCCACCACCGCGCCGCCGATGAACATGGAGCCGGTGTCGCCCATGAACATCTGCGCCGGGAAGATATTGCGCAGCCAGAAGCCCATGCAGCCACCCGCCAGCGCGCAGCAGCAGATGCCCAGCGAGCCAAGCCCCGCCGCCGCCGCGAGGATCGCCAGCGTCGCGAAATCGATGATCGACACGCCGCACAGCAGGCCGTCCAGGCCGTCGAGCAGGTTGGCGCTGTTGGTCGTGCCCACGATGATGAACATCATCACCGGGATGTAGAGGATGCCCAGGTCCAGCTCCGCATGCAGGAACGGGATCTTGATCGCCGAGCCGACCTGCGGGTGGACGTAGCAGTAGGCGGCGAACGCCAGCGCCAGAATCGTCTGGAAGAGCATCTTCTGCTTGGGCGTAAGGCCCGCGTTCTTGCCGCCGCGGATTTTGGTCATGTCGTCGGCAAAGCCGATGCACAGGTTGCCAAAGGCCATGATGAGCACCGCCAGCCCCATGTTCTCAAACAGCGGGACGGAATAGTCGTTCATCACAAGCGTCGCGGCGATGCCCGCCGCCGCGAACGTCAGGCCGCCCATGGTGGGCGTGCCCTGCTTTTTCTTGTGCGCCTCCGGGGCAAGCTCGTAGATATTCTGGCCGAATTTGAGCTTGTGCAGCACCGGCAGCAGCAGCTTGCCGATGACAGCGCCCAGCACAAACGCCACGATGACCGTGATCATCATCCTTTGCATAGTCGGTTCCTCCGAATTCCGCCGCGGGGATGGCCCGCGATCAGTTTTTCTGCTTCATCTCTTCGAGCAGCTCGGCGACGATCTGCTTCTCGTCGAACGGATGCTTGACGCCCGCGATGTCCTGATACGTCTCGTGCCCCTTGCCGGCCAGCACGATGATGTCGCCGCCGACAGCCATCTCCATCGCCTGGCGGATGGCCTCGCGGCGATTCTCGATCACCTCGTAGCGCGCGCCGGTCGGCTCGATGCCGCGCTCGATCGCCCTCAGGATGACCATCGGGTCCTCAAAGCGCGGGTTATCGCTGGTGAGGATCGAGTAGTCTGCCAGCCTGCCGGCGATCTCGCCCATCATCGGGCGCTTGCCCTTGTCGCGGTCGCCGCCGCAGCCGAAGACCAGGATGAGCCGCCCGCGGCAGAACTCGCGCACCGTGCGCAGGATGTTCTGCAGCGCGTCCGGAGAGTGCGAATAGTCCAGAATCATGCGGTACGGTGTTGCCGTGCCCAGCATCTCCACCCGGCCCGGGACACAGACGACCGCCTCCAGCCCCTTCTTCACATCCGCGAGGTCGACGCCCACGATCAGCGCGCACGCGGCAGCCGCCAGCGCGTTGTAGACGTTGAACATGCCGGTCAGCAGCAGATGAATGCGCTCGGTATGCAGGTTGCGCAGATTGAGCGTGAAGGATACGCCGCTCTCGGTGATTTCGATGTCGCGTGCGAACAGATCCGCCTGGCCGCTGATGCCGTAGGTGAGCAACGGGCAATCCAACTGCGCGCACACCGGCGGCGCGGTCTCCTCGTCGACGTTCACGGCGGCGTTGCGCACCATGCCCGGCGCGAAGAGCAGACGCTTGGCCTCGAAATAGCGCTCCATCGTGCCGAAGAAGTCCAGGTGATCCTGCGACAGATTGGTGTACGCGCCCACCTCGAAGGTCATGCCCACCAGCTTGCGCAGCGCCAACGCGTGCGCGGAGACCTCCATGCACACCACCTGCACCCCGGCGTCCGCCATGATGCGCAGGATCTCGAACATCTCGATCGGGTCAGGCGTGGTCAGGTGGCTGGGCAGCTTCGTCTCGCCCGCGATGCAGCCCGTGGTGCCGATGATGCCGCAGCGCATGCCCGCCGCCTCGAAGATGCTCTTGAGCAGGAAGGTCGTGGTCGTCTTGCCCTTGGTGCCGGTGATGCCGATGAGCCGCAGGCGCTGCTCCGGATGGCCGTTGAAGGCGCTGGCCATGCGCGTCATCGCAGCGCGCACGTCGGTGACAACCACCTGCGGGCAGTCGATGTCCAGCTCACGCTCCACCACCAGCGCTGCGCAGCCGTTTGCGACCGCCTGGGGCGCGAAGCCATGCGCATCCACCTTGCCGCCCCGAATGCAGAAGAACAGACCGGCGTCGCATTTCGCGCGGGAATCCGCCGTCAGCGTGCGTATCTCCGTCTCCTCGCCCGATGTGATGCGCACAAGCTCGGGCATGTTCATCGTCAATTGTGCAAGCTTCATCGTCATTCCTCCATGAATTTGCTTCGTCGGCGCGTCTTGTGCGGCGCGCGCCGTTCACGGCACCTGAAATTCAACCGTGACCGTATCTCCAGCCGGGGCGTACGTTCCCGCCGCCGGGCTTTGCCTGATGGCCAATCCCTCTCCCCTGGCCTCGAAGGCCAGGCCGCTTGCGCGCAGCACCTGCGCGCTCTCGCGCATGGGCAGGCCGATGACATCGGGCACCAGCGTGAAATCCTGCGCATCGGGCGCTGTCTCGCCGGTGACATAGAGCATCGCGCAGAAGCCCTCCGTCACCGTGGTGCCCGCCGGCGGCAGCTGGCCGGTCACCGTCTGGCTGGCGCCGTCCGTCACGCTGTCAATGCCCAACTCCCGCAGGATGGCCTTCGCATCCGGGACGTTCATGCCGGTCACCTCCGGCATCGTCACCTGCGCGCGCCCGGCGCTGCCGTCGGTCTTGGGCACGCCGAGCATCGGGAGAATCTCGCTGAAAATCTGCGCGGCAAACGGCGCCGCCGTCGTGCCGCCATAGTCCGGCTTGACCTGCGCCTCGTCCACGATCACCAGCACCGCCACCTCCGGCTCCTCCACCGGGGCAAAGCCCACGAAGGAGCCGATGTGCAGGCTGCTCTCGATCCGTCCGTTCTTGTAGATCTGCGCCGTGCCCGTCTTGCCGCCGACCGACCAGCCGTCCACGCGCGCATTCTTACCGCCGCCCTCGGAGACGACGCTGCCCAGCAGCTCGCGCATCGTCGCGCTCGTCTTCGCGCTGATGGGCGTGGCGACCACCTGAGGGCTGGTCGTCTCCAGCACGGCGCCGTCCTCGTCGAGAATGGCCTCCACCAGATAGGGGCGCATCAGCCGCCCGCCGTTGACCACCGCGCACGCCGCCGTGATCATCTGAATCGGCGTCACCGCGACGCTCTGGCCAAAGCCGATGCGCGCCAGATCGACGTCCTTGACGCGGCTTTGCGCAATCAGGATGCCCGAAGCCTCGCCATACAAGTCGATGCCCGTGCGCTTTCCCAGGCCGAATGCGTGCAGATACCGATAAAACCTGTCGCTGCCCAGCCGCAGCGCCAGCTGTGTGAAGACCGGGTTGCAGGAGTTTTGCAGCGC
>JBJEYK010000118.1:0-7651 GCA_051886775.1 Candidatus Ventricola sp.
CGGGCCTGCTGCACGACATCGGCAAGGCTGTCGACCACGAGCTGGAGGGCACGCATGTGGAGCTGGGCGTGGAGATGGCCAAGCGCTACCACGAGGCGCCGGAGGTCATCCACTGCATCGCGGCGCATCACAACGACGTCGAGCCGCAGACAGTGGAGGCGGTGCTGGTGCAGGCCGCGGACGCGATTTCCGCCGCGCGCCCGGGCGCCCGCCGCGAATCCATCGAGAACTATATCCGCCGACTGGAAAAGCTCGAGGAGATTGCCTCCAGCTTCCAGGGCGTGGAGAAGTCCTTCGCCATCCAGTCCGGCCGCGAGGTGCGCATCATGGTCAAGCCGGAGGATATCTCCGACGAGGGCACGACCGTGCTCGCCCGCGAGATCGCCAAGCGCATCGAGAATGAGCTGGAGTATCCGGGCCAGATCAAGGTCAACGTCATCCGCGAGACGCGCTGCACCGAGTTTGCCAAGTGAGCGCGCCCACTGGAACAGACAATCATTGTTATCCAACAGAGATGCGAGCCTGCTCGCATCTCTGTTGTCATCTCTGGAGCGCTGAATGACCTGCTTGCACGGTTGGCCGGATTGCGCTATACTGAGGAAAATGGAGCCAAGGGGGACACTGACGATGATCATCTGCGACACGCATTGCGATACGCTGTACATGCGGGCGCTCCAGCCGGAGCATACGCCCTGCGTGACGATGGAAAACATGGCGCGAGGCGGCGTGAGCCTGCAAACCTGCACGCTCTACGCGGGCAACCAGGGCATGAGCGGCCACCCGCACGACAAGGCGCTGGCGGAGTACGCGGCCTTTGAACGGCTGGCGCAGACCGAGGGCTGGGAGAAGGTGGATTCCCCGCTGGAGGCAGAGGAGGGGAAGATCAGAATCCTGCTTTCCGTCGAGGGCGGCGAGATCTTTGAGGGCAGCACGGCGCGGGTGGAGGAGTTCTACGCGCGCGGCGTGCGCATGGCGGCGCTGACCTGGAACAACGAAAACGAGATCGCCTCGCCTGCCAAGGGCGGCTCAAGGGCCGGCATCAAGCCGCAGGGCTGGGTGATCCTCCGGAGGATGGCTGAGCTGCGCATGGCAGCGGACACCAGCCACCTCAATGAGGCGGGCTTCTGGGACCTGATCGACCGGCACAGCCAGCCGCCGATGGCCAGCCACTCCTGTGCGGCGAAGCTGTGCCCGCACTTCCGCAATCTGACGGACGAGCAGATTCGCGCCATGGCTGCGCGCGGGGGCTGGATCGGTGTGAATTTCTATCCGCACTTCCTGCGCGAGGACGGGCACGCCGGGGTGGAGGATATCGTGAACCACATCGACCACATATGCCAGCTCGGCGCGGCGAAGCACGTTGGCTTCGGCAGCGATTTCGACGGCATCGAGTGCACGCCCTACGACTGCCAAAGCCCTGCGGATGTCCCGCGCATCCTGGACGCGCTGCGCCGCCGCGGCTATGACGAGGCGGCTGTCGCGGACATCGCCGGCGGCAATTTCCTCGCGTATTATCGCCGCCTGGGGTGGTGACGCCTGCGCGCGCTGGCGCATAGCGACAGAATCCTGAGCACAAATTGCCGAAAGATGGATAATATGCAAGAACGCTGATTGACATGGGACGGACAGTTGGTGTATAATTGCAATAAATCAACGGCGGATTTCGTGTCAAAAATCGTGAAAACTGCCTTTACATCCCGAATCTGCCCGTATGGCACGAACTGGCATACGGTTGGAGAATATTTTATCGGAGGTTGATACCTATGAAGAAGCTCCTGACGCTCGTCGTCGCGCTCGTGCTCGTGATGAGCATGGCGTCCGTCGCTTCCGCGGCCATCCAGCTGAACCTGTCCGAGGTTCATGTGGAAGGCTACCCGACCACCCTGGCCGATCAGTACTTCGCCGAGCTGGTGAAGGAGAAGACCGAGGGCCGCATTGAGATCACCGTGTATCCGGGCGGCACCCTCTACGGCACCGAGCCGCTGGCCATCGAGGCGATGGTCATGGGCGACCTGGCCTTTGCCCGCGTGTCCGCTTCCCCGGTTGCCGACTTCGTGCCGGCGCTCAACGCCATCCAGCTCCCGTACCTGTACAAGAACAAGGATCACATGTGGGCTGCGCTGAACGATGAGGCCATCGGCCAGAAGATGCTCGACGAGGTGCAGGCTTCCGGCTCCGGCCTGATCGGTCTGTGCTTCTACGACAGCGGCTCCCGCTGCTTCTACACCACCAAGGAAGTCCACACCCCGGCTGACCTGGCTGGCCTGAAGATCCGCATGCAGGACAACAGCCTCATGTGCGACCTGGTCCGCGTGCTGGGCGGCTCCCCGGTGACCGGCATCGGCCCGAACGAGATTTCCCAGAACATCACCTCCGGCGTCCTGGACGGCGCTGAGAACAACTGGCCGACCTACGAGTCCAAGGGCGACTACAAGGCTGCCAAGTACTACACCCTCGACCATCACACCCGCGTGCCGGAGATCGTCCTCGCTTCCGAGGCTGCCCTGGCCAACGCCGGCGTGAGCGCTGAGGACATCGAGATCATCAAGGAATGCGCCAAGATGACCCAGGAGTTCAACATCCAGAAGTGGGCCGAGCGCGAGGTTGAGTCCCGCGACAAGGTGCTCGCCGACGGCACGGTTGAGATCGCGCTGACCGATGAGGAGTTCGCTCTGTTCCAGAACGCCATGACCCAGCCCAGCGACGTGCTCAAGGGCAAGAGCCTGTACGACATCTACGGCTATGACAAGGGCTACGGCGAAGTGATCGACGCGATCACCAAGCTGGGCGAGCAGTTCTAATCAAGGAGCTGCCATTCACCCGTTGATATCGGGCCGAGGGAGGCGGAGGATCCACTCCGTCTCCTTTTCCGATTCAATGGGCATGTGAAGAAAATTGAACACCCACAAAGGGAGGTATGCGCCTTATGATCATGGATCTGCATGGCACCGCGCTGGCGAAAATCCTGCACGGCATCGATACGGTGGTCCACAGGATCATGCTCTATGTGGCGGAGATCGCGCTGCTGATCATGGTTGGCATCGTCACGGCCAACGTCTTCGTCCGTCTGTTCATCCCCTCCATGGGCGGCTTCGCCTGGATCGAGGAGGTTGCCTTCATCCTGATCGGCCTGTTTACGTTCCTCGCCTGCTCGATGGGCGTGCGCGATCATTTCCACATCGGCATCGCGATCCTCTACAATCGCTTTGGTGTGGGCTCCACCGGTCGCCGCGTGCTGGACATCGTCTCCAAGGTCGCGACGTTCGCCGTGGGCGCGATCCTGCTGTACTTCGGCATCCAGCTGTGCCAGAAGCTCGGCCGCTTCACGATGACCAACACCAAGTGGCCCCGCTGGACGCAGTACATGGGCATGCCCTTCGGCGGCGCCGTCATGATGTATGACTCGCTGCTGCAGCTCTTCGGCATCGTCCAGGACAACGACCTGCTCTATTCCGAACCGGAAGTGGAGTACGAAGTCGAACACGAGAAAAAGTAAAGGAGGGACGCAAGTATGACTCCGGCAACATTGGGCGTTATCGTACTGGTTGTCACGTTTGTGGGCATGCTGGCGATCCGTATCCCGGTTTCGTTCTGCCTGCTTCTGTCTTCGATCTTCGCCGCTCTCACCTGCGGCCAGGGCATCAGCTCCCTGGTGCAGGCCATGGCCAAGGGCGTGTGCGATTTCAACATGCTGGCCATTCCGTTCTTCATCGTCATGGGCGAGATCATGAACGCCGGCCAGATGTCCGAGCGCGTGCTTGAGCTGGCGAACCTGCTGGTTGGCCGCTTCCGCGGCGGCATGGCCTACGTCAACGTCATCTCCTCGATGATGTTCGGCCACCTGTCCGGCTCCGCTGTCGCCGACGTGTCCTCCCTGGGCACCATCGTCATCCCGATGATGAAGAAGCAGGGCTACAGCGACGACTTCGCCGTCGGCCTCACCGTCACCACCGCCTGCCAGGGCGTGCTGATCCCGCCGAGCCACAACATGGTGCTCTATGCGCTGGCTGCTGACGCCGGCGGACTGATCCCCGCGCTGCTGTACGGCGGCCTCGTGCCGGGCGTGCTGCTGGGCGTGAACTTCTGCATCCTCGTCTTCATCATGGCGAAGATGTACAACTTCCCCAAGTGCGACCCGATCCCGAAGGAGAAGGTTCGCAAGGTCGTGATCGACGCCATCCTCCCGCTGATGATCTTCATCATCATCATGGGCGGCATCGGCCTGGGCCTGTGCACCGCGACTGAGGCTGCCTCCATCGCCTGCGTGTACACGTTCATCATCGTGTTCTTCGTGCTGCGCACGGCGAAGCTGACCGCGCTGCCGAGCATCCTGAAGAACTCCCTGAAGACGCTGGGCATCGTGCTGACGCTGATCGCCTCCGCGAAGGCGTTCTCCTTCATGATGACCTACCTGCACATCCCGCAGCTGCTCATCAGCGCGCTGGGCAGCCTGGCGAGCAACCGCGTCGTGCTGCTGCTGGTCATCAACGTGATGCTGCTGCTGCTCGGCTGCTTCATGGACATGGCGCCGCTGATCCTGATCATGACGCCGATCCTGCTGCCGGTCGTTCAGTCCGTGGGCATGAGCACCGTGCACTTCGGCGTGATGATGATCTTCAACCTGGCGTGCGGCCTGTGCACGCCGCCTGTCGGCACCGCGCTGTTCGTGGGCTGCGCCGTCGGCAAGACGCCGATCGAGCGCACCAGCCGCCATATGCTGCCGCTGTACGCCGTCATGATCATCACCCTGCTGATGGTCACCTTCATCCCGTTCCTGAGCACCGGTCTGCCGACGCTCTTGGGCATGATGTAAGGCATCGGACAACCCAAAACAACACGAGTCTCCGGCGAATCAACCGGAGGCTCGTGTTATTTGGGCTGAAATGGGCGAGGGGATATCCCTGGGGCTTATCCGTCCTGGGCAGCGCGCGCTTCTGCGCGCAGCACGGCGAACAGCTTGTCGAGATAGACCCTGTGCGCTGCGGTGATGATCATGTTGCGCAGCATGATCTTCTCGTCCGTCGCGTTGGCATCGGCGGCATCCGGCTCGCTGCGCAGGCCGAACACGGCGTCAAGCGTGCTGCCAAGCTCCTGGCGGAAGTAGTCGTAGGCGACCTGGCTGGGGTAGGTCCGCTGCTGAATATCGAGCATCAGGTGCAGGTCGTCCATCGACATGACCATCTTGGCCACGGCGATGAAGATGAGCTGGGCGATCTGCTCACGGTTGTACTGCTTGCGCACCGGGCTTTTGATCAGCCCCTTTTTCACATAGTTGCTGATCATGGAGCCGGTCATCGGGGTGTCCTGAATCGGGCCGAGGTAATCGGTGATGTATTTGGCGGTCTGCTCCAGATACAGACCCACGTCGGGAATCTCGTAATAGGCGGGCAGGCGGAAATGCTCGATTAAGGCGGCCATGTGCTGCTTTCTGACTGGATCCATGGTATCCCTCCATCCGTTTCATCATTATACAACGCTGCCGGATGAAAGTCAACAGGACTGCTTGATCGGTTTTTGAAAACCTCTTGACGGGTTATTGCGTAATGATGTATAATGGGGAAAAGACGGATCACACACCGGCAGGGGGATAGGGCATATGACATTTCGAATCGCAGCGGACTCTTCATCCAATATCCGGCAGCTTGAGGGCGTGAGCTATCAGAGCGTCCCGCTCAAAATCATCACCAGGGACAAGGAGTATGTGGACGATCCGCAGCTTGATGTCGCCGGGATGGTCGAGGCGCTGCGCACTTACAAGGGCACGTCCAGCACCTCCTGCCCCAACGTGTACGACTGGCTGGAGGCCTTCGGCGACGCGGACGCCATATTTGCCATCACCATCACCAGCAGTCTGTCCGGCAGCTGCAACGCAGCGCGGCAGGCGGCGCAGGAGTATATGAAGCAGCACCCGGACAGGAGGGTCTGCGTGATCGACACGCTGTCCACCGGGCCGGAAATGCGCCTGCTCGCAGAGCGCATCCGAGCGGGCATTCAGGCGGGCCGCTCGTTTGAGGAGATCGAGGCCGATGCGCGCGGGTATCTGGCGCACACGCACCTGCTGTTCATGCTGCAATCGCTCAACAACCTGGCGCGCAACGGGCGCGTCAGCCCGGCTGCGGCCAAGATCGCGGGCGTGCTGGGCATCTGTGTGGTGGGCAAGGCCAGCGACGAGGGCACGCTCCAGCAGATGCACAAGTGCCGCGGGGAGAAGCGCGCGCTCGACGCCATGCTCTCGGAGATGAACAAGCACGGCTATGCCGGCGGACGCGTGTGCATCAGCCACTGCCTGAATGAGGCGGCGGCCCGCCAGCTGGAGGCTGCCATCCGCGCGGAGCATCCGCATGCCCGGGTGGATATCGAGCCATGCGGCGCGCTGTGCAGCTTTTACGCGGAACGGGGCGGCCTGATCGTGGGCTTTGAGGAAGGCGAAGGAAAATAAACTCTGGGCGGGCGCAGGAAGCTATTCCGGCGCGCCGCCTTTCGCTTTGCAGGGGATTGCACGGCTCCCCCTTGACAGCACGGCGCAGACGGGATATAACGTATACAGACTGTTTGATCGGAAGGAGCGCGCCGCTTTTGACCATATACGATATCGCGCGGGAGGCCGGCGTTTCCGCCAGCACGGTTTCCCGCGTCATCAACGATAAGCCCGGCGTCAATCCCGCGACGCGCGAGCGGATCCGCGCACTGCTCGCGCAGCGCCATTACGCGCCCAACGAGGCGGCGCGCGGCCTGGTCACGCATTCCAGCCGGATGGTGGGCGTCCTGGTCGCGGATATCCGCAATCAGCATCACATCGAGGGCGCCTATTACATCGCCGACGAGCTGGCTAAGCTGGGCTATTGCGCGCTGGTGCTCAATACCGGCAACAGCGACGAGCAGCGCGCGGAGGGCATCCGCCTGCTGCAAACCCGCAAGGTGGAGGCGGCGGTGCTGATGGGTTCCATTTTTGCGACGGACGCGGTGCGCGACGCGATCGCCCGCAGCCTGCCGTCTGTGCCGGTGTTCATGCTCAACGGGGACATCGAGCTGCCCAACGTGTATGCCGTCCTCTCTGACGACCGCGCGGGCACGGCGGCCTGCGTGGAGCTGCTGGTCAGGCAGGGGAGGCGGCATGTCGCATACCTGGTGGATCAGCCCACGCCCAGCAGCCTGCTCAAGACGCAGGGCTATCTCGACGGCGCTGCGCGGTTTGGCCTGGAGCCGCTGGTCGTGCGCGGCGTCGAAGGCTCCCGCGACGGCGGCTTCGCGGCCATGACCCGGCTGCTGCAGGAGCACCCGGAGGTAGACGGCGTGGCGTGCAGCTTGGATATCGTCGCCTGTGGTGCGCTTCGTGCCATCCAGGACAGCGGCAGGCGCGTTCCGCAGGATGTCGCCGTCGTGGGAACGGACAACTCCGTCTACTGCGAAATCTGCACCCCGATGCTCACCAGCCTGGACACCCGTGTCTTCCAATCCGGCGTGATGATTGCCCATCAGCTGGTGGACTGCCTGGAGGGCAGGGGCGTCAGCCGGCGCACGATGCTGTTCCCCGGAATCGTCCAGCGGGAAACCACCTGATCTGCAATCGATTGCAATTTCTTTTGGAGAATTTTGCGATAAAGGACTTGCTTTTTTTCGGGAGATGTGGTATCTTTGAATCGCAATCGAT
>JBJEYK010000119.1:0-7589 GCA_051886775.1 Candidatus Ventricola sp.
CAGGAATACGCTTGCCAGTAGATGCGTGACGACGGACGAGAGCCCAATCAGGATGGCACCCAGCAGTTGGAGGGCAAGCAACGCGAGAAGAGCGGGAATTGCTGCAAGTCGGAGAGGCAGCTTGATGAGTTTCAGAAGCATACTGGGCCTCCTTTCAGGAGAAAACCAACTCTGCAAGAAGAATCTCTTCGACCTGATGGTGGATGGCGTTCATTCGTTGCACCCATTCCATCTGGTTGACTGCTTTCATTTCTTCCGTTACACCCTCCTGTGCCTGCATCTGGCGGGTCAGTTGCTCCAGCCGTTCCTGACAGGTGCTGTCGATTTCCTGCAGGTGTTCCATGAGCTTACCGGAGAGCAGAAGCCGCGTGTACAGCCCTGGGCGATGTTCTTCGAGGTAGCGCAGGCGCATCCGCCCATATTGCCCACAGGGCGCTGCTCTGCTTCGGTCAGGCCGAGGTCGGGCAACAGGTAGTCTCCGTTTCGATGGTAGGTGAGCTTCATGGTGAAATCCTCGCTTTCTGCTGCATAGAAAAAGCAGCTATGGTATTGAAGGTTTCCCTTCAAACCATAACTGCTTGACATCCTCGTGGATTTGCAGTATATGTATATCATTGCGGTAAGGGAGGAGCCTTCCCTTACATAATAACTACCGCGCGCAGGAAGGGGCTGGCCTTTGGCGCGCGGATCGGCTATAATGGAATGAGACGAACCAGGAGGTGACGCGCATGATCTCCCCGCAGGCCTTTGCCGAAGCACTGAAGCTGGAGGTGATCCTGCCCGCGCAGGAGAACGGCATGAAGATCGGCGTGGCGGACGTGTGCCGACCGGGTCTGCAGTTCGCCGGGTATTTCGACGTGTTCGCCAATTCCCGCCCGCAGGTCATCGGCAAGACGGAGATGACCTATCTGAGCAGCCTGCCGGAGGACGTGCGCAGCGAGCGCCTGAAGCGCTACTTCTCCTATGAGATGCCATGCATCGTCATCGCACGCGGGCTGGAGTGCCCGCCCGCGCTGCTGGAGCAGGCACGCTTGCACGGCGTGCCGGTCTATGGCACGCGCGACGAGACGAGCCTGTTCACCGGCAAGGCCATCGGCTATCTGGACGAGGCGCTGGCCCCGCGGGTGACGCAGCACGGCGTGCTGGTGGACGTGTTCGGCGTGGGCGTGCTGATCACGGGCGAGAGCGGCGTGGGCAAGAGCGAGTGCGCGCTGGAGCTGATCAAGCGCGGACACATGCTGGTGGCCGACGACGTGGTGGACATCGCGCGCGTGGGGCACAAGCTGCGCGGCGAGGCGCCGGAGATCGTGCGCGACTTCATGGAGCTGCGCGGTATCGGCATTGTGGATATCAAGCTGATCTTCGGCATCGGCGCGATCCTGCGCAAAAAGACCGTCGACTTCGTGATCCACCTGGAATACTGGACGCCGGGCAAGGACTACGACCGCCTGGGCACCCGGGACAGCACCATGAATATCCTGGGGCTGGAGGTGCCGCTGATCAACGTGCCCGTGCGCTCCGGCCGGAACCTGGCGATGATCGTGGAGATCGCCGCGCGCAACTGGCGGCTGAAAAACGAGGGCTACGACGCGGTCAACGAGCTGGACAGGCGGCTTGGGGAGCTGTACGGCTGCCGCAGCCAGCGCGAGCAAAGAGAATAAACAACCATCTGCGAAAGGATGAACGATCATGATGTACATTGGACTGGATGTGGGCGGCACGACCTTCAAGGCCGGTGTGGTCAACGACAAGGGCGAGATCCTCTGCAAGGACGCCTTCCCCACGATGATTGAGCTGCCGTATCAGCAGATCATCGAGAACATGGCCAAGCTCTGCCGCAAGGTTGCCGCGGACGCCGGGGTGGACATGCGCGACATCGCGGCCATCGGCGTGGGCGTGCCCGGCATCTGCGACCAGAAGACCGGGATTATCCCCTTCTGCACCAACCTGGGCTGGCACGACATCCCGTTTGTGGAGGAGATGCACAAGCACATCGACCTGCCGGTCTATGTGGACAACGACGCGACGGTCGCCGGCCTGGCGGAGTCCGTGGCGGGCGTGAGCGCGGGCAGCGAGTCCAGCGTCTTCCTGACGCTGGGCACCGGCGTGGGCGGCGGCATCGTCATCAATGGCAGGCCGTACTCCGGCTCGCACGGCATCGGCTCGGAGATCGGCCACATGATCCTCAAAATGGACGGCGAGCCATGCACCTGCGGCAATCACGGCTGCTTTGAGCGCTACGCCTCTGCGACCGCGATCATTCGCGAGGCGCGCAAGGCCGTGGCCGAGCACCCGGAAAGCGCCATCATGGCCAAGTGCAGCGGCGATCCGGAGAAAATCAACGCCAAGATCGTCATCGACAGCGCGAAGGAGGGCGACCCCGTCGCCAAGGCCGTGTTCGACGGCTATGTCAAGGGCCTGGCCAACGGCATCGTCAGCATCATTCACCTGCTCGACCCGGAGGTCATCCTGCTGGGCGGCGGCGTGTCGATGGCGGGCGACTTCCTGCTGGACGCGGTGCGCGCGGCGGTGAAGCCGCTGGTCATGTTCAAGACGATGCCCTTCGCGCGCATCGAGCTGGCCAGCCTGGGCGCGGACGCGGGCATCATCGGCGCGGCCATGCTGGGCCGTAGGTAAGCCATGCGAACGATCGGCGAATGGGGCGCGTGGCTTGCGCCCCGGCTGGCGCAGCTGGGCGGCGATACGGGCGTCTACGCCCGGAGCCTCGTCACCGGCGAAACCTGGCGGCGCGGCGCGGACACGCCCGTGATCGCGGCCAGCGTGATCAAGCTGGCGGTGATGATCGAGGCCTTCCGCGCCGGGGCGTCGGGGGAGCTGCGCCTTTGTGAGCGGCACGCGCTTGCCGACGAGGAGCGCATGCCCTCCTGCGGGACGCTCAAGGCCATGCACGAGGGCATCGAGATGACGCTGCTGGACCTGGTGAAGCTGATGATCATCGTCAGCGACAACACGGCGACCAACATCCTGATCGACCGCCTGGGCATGGACAGCATCAACCGCACGCTGCGCGCGCTGGGCTGCACGCAGACGGTGCTGCGCAGGCGGCTCTTCGACGCGGACGCCGCCCGGCGTGGCCTGCAAAACACGATCACCGCCGCGGAAATCGGCCATCTGCTGGAGGGGCTGCATGCGGGGACGATTGTCTCCCTCGAGGCCAGCCGGCAGATGCTCGATATCCTGCTGGACCAGCGGCTGAACGGCAAGCTGCCGTTCTTCCTGCATGGCGCGGGCATCCGCGTGGCGCACAAGACCGGCGAGGACGACGGCATCACGCATGACGTGGGCATCGTCTACGGCAGCGAGCCGACGGTGCTGTGCTTTGTCAGCGAGCATGTGGATGTGCCGGCCTGCGAACGGCTGATGCAGGACGCGGCGAGGGAGCTGTTCCTGGCCAAGTGAATGGTGCGGCGGCGGCGCCTATGAGTGCTGCCGCCGCTTTTGCGCTGAGTATTTAGAAAAATTTCTAAATACCTGTTGACAGCGCGGGGAAAGCGGCATATAATCTATTTCGAAGATCTTCTAAATGACTTGCGAGGAGGACGGACGCATGGGCTTTGCGGAAACCTTCAAGGCGCTGTCCGATCCCGCCCGGCGGGAAATGCTGCTGCTGCTGCGCGGCGGGCGGCTCTCCGCCGGGGAGATCGGCAGCCACTTCGATATGACGGGCGCGACGGTGTCCTATCACCTGGGCGTGCTCAAGAAGGCGGATCTCGTCTTCGAGACGCGGGAAAAGAATTACGTCTACTACGAGCTGAACACCTCCGTGGTGGAGGAGGTCATGCTCTGGCTGTCCAAGCTGAAGGGGGAATGAGCGATGAGGGAACAGATGAAAAAGCTTTGCAGGGAGCACGGGATGCTGCTGGCGATCACCAGCGCGGTCATCCTGATGCAGATGCTGGTGGGCGTGCTGCTGTGGAACCGCCTCCCGGAGACGATGGCGACACATTTTAGCATCCACAACGAGCCGAACGGCTGGTCGAGCCGCCCGTTTGCGGTCTTCGGCATGCCGCTGCTGCTGCTGGGGCTGCACTGGCTGTGCATCCTGCTCAGCGGCCTGCCGGGCTTTGCCAAGCCGGAGGCCAGCCCGAAGCTGCAGCGGCTGCTGCTGCTCGTCATCCCGGCTGTATCGCTGCTGGTGACGGTGATGATCTACGGCTACGCGCTGGGCGCGGCGTTCAACATCGCCAGGATCGTGTGGGTGTTTGTCGGCGTGATCTTCGCGGCGGTGGGCAACTACCTGCCCAAGATCCGGCGCAACACCTTCACCGGCATCCGCCTGCCGTGGACGCTGATGGACGACGAGGTCTGGAACAGGACGCACCGGTTCTCCGGCCCCGTGTGGGTGCTCGGCGGGCTGCTGCTGATCGTCTGCGGGCTGATCGGCACCGGGCCGGTGCTGCCCATCGCCGCCATCGTCGTGGTGATTGCGGTGCCGATGGTATACTCGATCGCCGTGAGCCTGAAGAAGAAAGCATAAGCAAGCATAAGAAAGCGTCAGAATTCAAAGAGGCCGGATCGCCGCGCGCTGCGGAAATCCGGCCTCAATTGTATGCTCACTTATCCGGCGTGATCCATGCAGAACTTTGCCGCGCCGATCAGCCCCGCGTCGTTGGACAGCGTGGCCGCCTCGATTTGCAGGCCCTCGGCAAAGCGCGGCATCACCTGCGAAAGCACGCGCTGGCGCAGCGGCGCGATGAGCAGCTCCTCCTGCGCGCTGACGCCGCCGCCGATGAGCACCATCTGCGGATTGAAGATGTGTACCAGGCCGGAGATGCCCGCGGCGATGTCGTCGATCCAGCTGTCCAGCACATCGCGCATGACCGGGTCTCCCGCAGCGGCGCGGGCAAAGATCGCACGGCCATCAAGCGCCGCCTCGCCGGTGGCCTCCTGGGCACGGCGGACGAGCGCCGTCGTGGCGGCGTAGCTCTCGAAGCAGCCGCGCTTGCCGCAGGGGCAGGGGATGCCGTCCTGATAGAGCGTGAAGTGCCCCAGCTCACCGGCGATGCCGCGCGTGCCGCCGAAGATTTTGCCGCCGAGCACGATGCCGCCGCCGACGCCGGTGCCCAGGGTGATCATCAGCACGTTGTCCATGCCCCTGGCGCGGCCGGCGAAGCACTCGCCCAGCGCGGCGGCGTTCGCGTCGTTGAGCGCGAAGACCGGCACGCCCAGCGCGGCCTCCAGCTCGCGCCCAAGCTGCGCGCCCTCGTAGTGCGGGATCTTGCCGTTGGTGCCGATGACCACGCCCAGGCGGTCGTCCACCTGGCCGGTGGCGGAGACGCCGCAGCCCTCCACCTGCGCCTGCTCGCGGGCGAGGAACGCCTGCGCCTCGCGGATCACGGTGGTGAGGATGGGCGTTGCATAGCCGTCGAAGCAGACGCTGGCCTCGGTGCGGGCGTGCACGACGCCCTGGCGGTCGACCAGGCCGAGCTTGACGGCGGTGCCGCCGATATCGATGCTCAGAATCATGGGCATGCGTCCTTTCTGAAAGCCCCGCCCACAGGCGGATGCAGAGTATCTTCGTCCGCTAAAGCATCCTATTCGCGAAAAGCCGTCTTACAGATCCTTCACGGCGTTCATGAAGCGCGTGGCGATCTCCAGCGGGCGGGTGATCGCGCCGCCGACGACCACAGCCCAGGCGCCGATTTCCAGCATTTTGCGGGCCTGCTCCGGCGTGTGCACGCGGCCCTCGGCGATGACCGGGCAGGGCAGCGCCGCCACCATGTCGCGCACGAGGTCGTAGTTCGGGTCGCCCTTGCAGTCGCGGGTCTGCGGGGTGTAGCCGTTCATCGTGCTGCCCACCAGATCCGCGCCCGCCTCATACGCGGCGACGGCCTCCTCCAGCGTGGCGCAGTCGGCCATGATGATGATGTTGGGGTACTTGGCCTTCACCTCGCGCAGGAACTCGCCCGGGGTCAGCCCGTCGCCGCGCGTGTTGAACGTGCAGTCGATGGAGACGATGTCGGCCATGGCCTGCACGCACTCGTCCACCTCGCGCATGGTCATGGTGATGCGGCCGGTGTAGCCGGGGTATTCGCGCTTGATCAGGCCAATGACCGGCAGGCCGGTCTCCTCCTTGATCTCCACGATGTCGCGCACGGAGCTGGTGCGGATCATCTTCGCGCCGGCCTGCTTGGCGGCGCGCGCCATCAGATACATGATGGACTGATCCTTCATATACAGCGGTTCGCCGGGCGTGGCCTGGCAGGACACCACGATGGTGCCCCGGATCAGATCGAACAGTTCCTGCTTGGTCATAAGACAGCCTCCTTCAGATGATGGCATGGGTTTGCAGATGGGTCAGAATTCCTCGAACGAGTCCGGCTTGGAGTATTTGCCGGAGGAGAAGTGCGCCTCCATCGCACGGGCGAAGGCGCGGTAGTCGTAGGCCTCCAGCGCGTCGGCGATGGCCTCGTGCCGGGCGACGGAGCTGATCAGGTGCGGGGACTTGCGCTCCAGCTCAAAGCCCTCGTCCACGGCCCAGATCGCCTCCAGCAGCGATATGAGCACGCTGTTGCCCAGCGGGCGGAACAGCGCCATGTGGAATTCCCGGTCGATCCGGGTGAAGGCCAGGGCCGCGCCCTCGTCGTCGCCCAGGCGCTGGGCACACTCGCGCAGGCGCCTGGTGCAGTCGCGGATCTCGCGCACGCCGTCGTCATCAAGCGCGTAGAACGCCTGGCGCATGTAGCCCAGCTCGAGCATGCGGCGGATGTCGAACATCTCGTGCACGGGCTTTTCCTCGCCGCCGACATTGAAAAACAGCACGTTCTGGAACACAAAGTCCAGGCTGAATTCGCGCACCACGGTGCCGCGCCCCGGGCAGGCCTGCACCATGCCCATCAGCTCCATGCTCTTGATGGCCTCGCGCAGCACGTTGCGGCTGACGCCGAGGGTTTGGCTCATTTCCTGCTCGGTGGGCAGCAGATCGCCCGGCTCCAGGCCATTGCGGATGATGTAGCTGCGGATCTCGCGAAAGGCCTGGATATAGAGCTTATCTTCCTTTTTAATGGCTCGCATTGTCCACCTCTTGGCTGTGCGGTTTGTAGTTTGTATGATGAATCTACGCTCATTATAGAGGAAGCGCGCAGGGATGTCAATCAGTTTTCCTGATTTCAAAGCGGATGATTTGGGCATTGTTGTGAGAAAGTGGAAAATATTTCCCCAAAACTATTGACACAGAATTTGATTTGTAGTACATTTATCTCAGCAAAGGGTGCGCCTGCGCCCGCCATTCGATCAAAGAGGAGGATACCCCGCATGAAGAAACTGTTTGCCCTGCTCCTGTGCCTGGTGATGATCGTTCCCGCGCTCGCCCTGGCCGAGACGGAGATCACCCTGTGGACGTACCCCATCGGCAGCTGGTCCAAGTCCGAGGTGGTGGACGAGATCGTTGCCAACTTCAACGCCGTCTATCCGGACATCAAGGTCAAGGTCGAGTATCTGGACTACACCTCCGGCGACGACCAGGTGACTGCCGCCATCGAGGCCGGCACCACCCCGGACATCATCTTTGAAGGCCCGGAGCGCCTGGTGGCCAACTGGGGCGCCGCCGGCAAGATGATGGACATCTC
>JBJEYK010000120.1:0-1643 GCA_051886775.1 Candidatus Ventricola sp.
GCGCGTTCACCGCGCACCGCGTGCCGGGCAAGAAGCCCTTCACCATCGTGATGCCCCCGCCCAACATCACCGGCCAGCTGCACATGGGCCACGCGATGGACGGCGTGCTGCAGGACAGCCTCACCCGCTATCACCGCATGAAGGGCGACCCGACCCTCTGGCTGCCGGGCACCGACCACGCCTCCATCGCCACGGAGGTCAAGATCGTGGAGGCCATGCGCAAGGAGGGCCTGACCAAGGAGGACGTGGGCCGCGAGGGCTTCCTCGAGCGCGCGTGGGCGTGGAAGAACGAGTACGGCGGACGCATCGTGCGCCAGACCCGCCGCATGGGCAACAGCTGTGACTGGAGCCGCGAGCGCTTCACGATGGACGAGGGCTGCTCCCGCGCCGTCACCGAGGTGTTCAACCGCCTGTATGAAAAGGGCCTGATCTACCGCGGCAACCGCATGATCAACTGGTGCCCCTGCTGCATGACCTCCATCTCCGACGCCGAGGTGGAATACGAGGAGCAGGATGGCCACTTCTGGCACCTGCTCTACCCGGTCAAGGAGACGGGCGAGATGCTCGAGCTGGCCACCACCCGCCCGGAAACCATGCTGGGCGATACCGCCGTAGCCATCAATGCCGACGATCCGCGCTATGCGCACCTGCACGGCTGCCATGTGACGCTGCCG
Source organism: Candidatus Ventricola sp. (assembly GCA_051886775.1). Lineage (GTDB taxonomy): Bacteria > Bacillota > Clostridia > Christensenellales > Aristaeellaceae > Ventricola. The sequence goes on from JBJEYK010000120.1 coordinate 675, forward strand.
CTGGTGGGCACGGAGATCCCGATCGTCTGCGACGAGCATGCCGATATGACCAAGGGCACCGGCGTGGTGAAGATCACCCCGGCGCACGACCCGAACGACTTCGAGGTTGGCCAGCGGCACAATCTGCCGGTGGTGCGCGTCTTCACGGACGACGGGCACATGACCGGCGCGAAGGAAAAGGCGGCGAACGACGCGCTCTTTGCCTCAGGCAAGGCAACCGTCGGTGAGCCGCGCGTGCTGGACTGCGGCAAGTATGCAGGCATGACCACCGCCCAGGCCCGCAAGGCCATCGTGAGCGACCTGGAGGCGCTGGGCCTGCTCAAGAAGGTGGAGCCGCTCAAGCACGAGGTCGGCACCTGCTACCGCTGCCACACCACCATCGAGCCGATGGTGTCCAAGCAGTGGTTCGTGAAGATGGCGCCGCTGGCGGAGCCGGCCATCGCCTGCGTGAAGGACGGGCGCACGAAGTTTGTGCCCGAGCGCTTTGCGAAGAACTACATGACCTGGATGGAGAACATCCGCGACTGGTGCATCTCCCGCCAGCTCTGGTGGGGTCACCGCATCCCGGCGTGGTATTGCCAGGACTGCGGCGAGGTCATCGTCGCGCGCGAGACGCCCACGGTCTGCCCCAAGTGCGGCTGCACGCACCTCCATCAGGACGAGGACGTGCTGGACACCTGGTTCTCCTCCGCGCTGTGGCCGTTCTCCACGCTCGGCTGGCCGGATCAGACCGAGGATCTCGAGTACTTCTATCCCACCAGCGTGCTGGTGACGGGCTATGACATCATCTTCTTCTGGGTTGCCCGCATGATCTTCTCCGGCTGCGAGCAGATGGGCAAGACCCCGTTCCACACCGTGCTCATCCACGGCCTCGTGCGCGACGCGCAGGGCCGCAAGATGAGCAAGTCGCTGGGCAACGGCGTCGATCCGCTGGAGATCATCGACCAGTACGGCGCGGACGCGCTGCGC
>JBJEYK010000121.1:0-7581 GCA_051886775.1 Candidatus Ventricola sp.
ATCCTCAACTTCGCCAACTGCGACATGGTCGGCCACACCGGCGTGTTCGACGCGGCTGTGAAGGCGGTCGAGGCGGTCGACGCGTGCGTGGGCACGGTCTGGGCGGCGGCGAAGGAAATGGGCGGCTGCATGTTCCTGACGGCTGACCACGGCAACGCCGACAAGATGCGCAACGAGGATGGCTCCCCCTTCACCGCGCACACCACCAATCCCGTGCCCTTCCTGGCGGCGGGCGTGGGCGATGTGACGCTGCGCAAGGGCGGCTGCTTGGCCGATATCGCGCCGACCATGCTGCCCTACATCGGGCTGCCGGTGCCGGCAGAGATGACGGGCAAGAGCCTTATCGAGGAATAAGCAAATCAACCACATGGCAGACGGGCATACTCGTCTGCCATATTTTTTTCTGCGGGCGGATTTTTCGGGAACCTTTTGCGCCCGGCGTTCGTCTATGAAGTAGTCAAGGAACCGAGAGGAGGGCGGCGTATGGAAGGCAGCCTGATTGCGCGCGCAGCAGGCGGCGATACCCAGGCATTCGAGACGCTCATGCAGCCGTACGAGGGACGGGTATACGCCCTGTGCGTGCGGATGCTGGGCAACGCACACGACGGCGAGGACTGCGCGCAGGAGGCGATGCTGCGCATCTGGCAGAAGCTCGGCAGCTTCCGCGGCGAGGCGGCGTTTGCCACATGGGTCTACCGCGTGACGGCGTCGGTGTGCACCGATGCGATCCGAAGGCGCAGCCGCCGCAGCCAGATGTCGCTGGAGGCGCTGGGCGAGGAGGGCTTCGACCCGCCGGACGACGCGCCCACGCCCGAGGAGCACGCGCAGACGAGCGACCTGCGCGCGCAGATGCAGCGGGCGATCGACGCGGTGCCGGAGGGCATGCGCAGCGTGTTCCTGCTGCGGGACGTGCACGGCCTGAGCGTCGCGGAGGCGGCACGCGCGCTGAAGCTGTCGGAGGGGACGGTCAAGTCCCGGCTGGCGCGCGCGCGGGAGAGGATCGCCGCGGCCATGCGCGCGCAGCTGGCGGAGGAGACGAGGCTCACGGGAAGGGAGGGCGCGTGATGGGCGCGAGACAGAATGAGATGAACTGCGAGGCGTTGGAGGCGATCGTCTTTTCCGGCAGGGAGCCGGATGGGCAGGAGCGCGCGGCGATGCAGGCGCACGCGGCGCACTGCGAGGCCTGCCGTGCGCTGCTGGCGCAGCGGGAGGTGCTGTGCGGCGCGCGGACGATGGACGAGGGCGTGCAGGCGCCGGAATCCTTTGCCCGGGGCTGGCGGCGCGCCGTGCGGCAGACGCCCAGGGCGGCAAGTCCCCTGCGCCGTGCGGCGGACTGGCTGCGCGGGACGAAGCAAGGACGCATGACCGCGCGCGCGGCGGCATATGCCTGCTGTGCGGTGGCGCTGCTGGGCGTGGGCGCGCAGCTGGGGCGCACGCCGGCGGCGAGCCAGCCGCAGAGCCTGGCGCGCAGCGCGACGCCGCGCTACAACGTGATGATGTCGGAGGAGAGCGCGGCCTATGATGAGGCCTACGACGACGGCGCGGCGCTGGGCGCGAGCCTGGCGGGCGGAAGCACCGCGCAGGCGGAGCGCAAGGTGGTGCGCACGGCGAGCCTGGGCCTGGAGACGGCAGCGTTCGACGCGGTGGTGGAGGCCATCCGCGAGCAGACGGCGCAGGCGGGCGGGCTGGTGACGCAGTGCGACATCGGCGGCACAGAGGGCAGCCGCTATGCCCGGCTGCAGCTGAGCGTGCCGGCGGAGGCGCTGGATGGCTTCCTGTCGGGCGCGCAGGCGCTGGGCACGGTGACGTACCAGACGACGGGCGCTGAGGACATGACCGACCAGTATCAGGACAACGCCGCCCGGCTGGAGAGCGCCATGGCGCGCAAGCGCAGGCTCGACGAGCTGTTTGCAAAGGCTGAGGACATGGAGGACATCGTCACCCTCACCAACGCGATCTTCGACGTGCAGGAGGAGATCGACCGGCTGACCGGCGCGAACCGCCGCATCGACGACCGCGCGCAGAACGCGCGAATCAGTCTGAGCGTATCCGAGCTGACCGAGGAGCCGGCGGAGGGCTTCGGCGCGCGGCTGCTGCGCGCGGGGCGCGACGGCCTCGGCGGCTTCCTGGAGACGGCGCAGGGCATCGCGCTCTGGGCTGCGCGGGCGCTGCCGTGGCTGGCCGTCGCGGCGCTGGCCGTGGCATGGATCGTGCGCGCGCGGCGGCGCAGAATGTGACGCGAATATGAAATCTGGGCGGATGCGGAAAAAATGGAAAGAAAAGCCGCGTCCCGTTCGTCAAATGAATATCCCAGATCAAAGGAGGAAAATCACATGATGAAGAAATGGGTGGCGCTGGCCCTGGCCGCGCTGATGCTGATGACGGCTGGCCTGGCGCTGGCGGACGACGATACCGAGATCACCGTGCAGGGCACGGCGGTTGTGACGGGCACGCCGGACATCGTGACGGTGACGGCCAACGCCTCGGCGGACGCTGTTTCCGTGGCGGACGCGCAGGATGGGATCAACCGGATTGTAGAGAGCGCCACGGCCAAGCTGCTGGAGCTGGGCGTGCAGGAGCAGGATATCGTGACCAGCAGCTTCAGCTGCTATCCGATGTACAACTATGACACGGAGCCGCGCCGTCTCACCGGCTATCAGGCCAACCATACCCTGCAGATCACCTGCCGCGACGTGGAAATGCTCGACAGCGTGATCGGCGCGATCACCGACAGCGGGCTGACCGAGATCTACGACGTGTCCTACGACATCTCCAACCGCAGCGAGCTGTACCGTCAGGCGCTGGCGCTGGCCACGCAGGCGGCGCAGGAGAAGGCCGAGTGCCTGGCACAGGCTGCCGGGCTGCGCCTGGGCGCGCTGGACAGCCTGACGGAGAACGCGGGCTATGACGAAGGCTATGCGGTCAACGCCATGGCCGATCTGGCCAAGGTCGAGAGCTATTCGACCGGCATCCGCGCGGGCGGCGTGAGCGTGAGCGCGCGCGTGACGGCGGTGTATGAGGCGGATAAGTAATGCGATTCTCCGACCAAAACGAGCGATCGGCGCGAAGCGATACCTGACGGGGATTCCCGGAGGAAGCGTTTATTCGGGCAAAGCGGCAGGCCGCGCATCGGAAAACCGATGCGCGGCCTGAAGTATTTTTGCCTGTTATCTGAAGCTGGAAACCGCGCTTGCCGCGCACAGTGTCAGGATCAGCGCGGCCTGCGGCAGGGCGCTTCCTCAGCCCAGCATCCTCGCCGCATTATAGCAGCAGATCAGCAGGATCACGCACAGAAGCCCCGCAAAGAGCTTATCCGTCGTCTCGGCGGAAAGCCTCCTGTGCAGCCTCGCGGAGACATACCCGCCAATCGCGCCCGCGCCCACCATCGCGATGAGCATCAGCGGCTCAAACTGCGGCACCTTGCCCGTCGTCAGGCTGACGATCAGGCTTGCCGTCTGCGAAAGCAGGATGACCAGGATCGAGTTGACAGCCGCCTGCTTCGTCCCCATCGAGAAGAAGTAGTACAGCACGGCGAGGTTCATCGGCCCGCCGCCGATCCCCAGGAACGAGGAGCATACGCCCAGCGCGAGGCCGATGCACACGCTGGCCGCCGGGTGCTGAATGTCCTTCGTCGTGATGCGCGCCCTGTTTCGCACATAGATCAGCGTGCCCAATACCAGCAGCCCCAGCACGATCGCCTGCACGGCGCCGACCAGATTGTCGTTCCCCGCGGCGCGCTTGACCAGCTCGAAGATCTGCTTGCCGGCCACGCCGCCGACCGCCGCGCCAATGCCCAGCGGAACGCTGCGCCGCGCGTCAAGCTCATTCGACCTCCGGTTCTTGTAGACAGAAATCATGGCCATCGCCAGCACGGTCAGTCCCGACAGGAACGACACCGTCGACACGCTCATGATGCCCGTCGCGTCCAGCAGCGGCTTGATCACCACGCCGCCGCCGATCCCGCAGATGCCGCCGATCGTGCTGGCGCACAGGCAGACGGCAAACACAAAGAGAATCGCCATTCAATCACCCATTCCGCTTTTGTTCAGGCCATCCGCACCCGCCCCGGGCGCAGCTGCTCAGCACCCGCAGGGATGCGCGGGCGCGTCGTCGCGGTAGTGGCTGTTCTGCGCCGGATCCTTCATGCACAGGTGCACGGCAGCCGTGGTGAAGGTTCTGGGCAGCGCGAGGATGTTCGGGTTCGGGCCGACGATCTTGCGCTTGGCGTCCTCGAGCGCCTCCTCGACGGTCGCGCGGGTCTTGAGGCCCATGCCGCGGGCGATGCCCGGCTCGCGCGCGCCGACGATGTAGATGGCGCTGGTGTGCATCTCCGCCAGGTGGCCGCAGCTCATCATGGAGAAGCCGTGGAACGGGTGGAACGCGTTGGCGAAGCGGTACTTGCGGATGTACTCCTCGTTCGTCGCGAAGTACTCGCCGTAGCGGTTCATGTCCGGCAGGGTCTGCATGTAGTCGTGCTGGAACATGTCGTACAGCTCGCGCAGATACGGCCAGCGCTCCTCGTGGAACCAGCCGTCGCAGATGCTGGGCACGATAAACACGCAGCGGTCGGAGAGGACGCGCTTGTGGCGGATGACCTGCGCGGAAAGCGCCTGCATCATCTGGATGGGGTTGGTGCCCATGCCGTTGCCGTAGTGGAAGTTGGTCGGCATGCCGAAGACGACCACGTCGTACTTCTTCTCCGCCCAGTGGACGTAGGTGCGCTTGTCGGCGGTCTTCCAGCTGATGGGCTGCATCTCCTTCGCCCAGCCGCTGTTGATCTCAATCTGGCGGGACTTGGTATCGAGCACGGCGTCGCAGCAGAAGAACTTCTTGCCCATCTTCTCCTCCATCAGCATGCCCTGACGGTCGAACTTGTCGCGCATCAGGCTGCCCGTGGAAACCGGCACGAAGTCGTCGCGGTGCATGACCTGCGGCACGTGGTGCGCCGAAATGCTGCGCCAGTGGCTGATGCCGGTGGCGCAGTGCTTGTAGCCGCCGGAGTAGCCGCCGTAGGGGTTGCCCTGCGTATGGCCGATGAGGATGGCCACGTCCGCGTCATAGACGTACTTGTTCATGATCACGTGGTCGCCCTGATCGGTATAGCCGATGTCGACGAGGTGCTCATAGTCCTCGCTGTCGTGGCTGGTGATCTGGCCGCTGGGGTAGAACTCGTTAAACAGCGCATCGCCCAGGATGGTGCGCATCTCCGGCACGGTTGCGCGCGGATGCAGGCCGTTGGAGAAGAGCAGCAGCACGTCCTTCTTCTGCACGCCCGCGGCGTACAGCTCGTCGAGGCACGCGCGGATAGCGACCTTGCGGTGGCTGGTCGGCTGGTTGCCGCCCTTGACGATGTCCGGGATGACGATGACGACGGTGCTGCCCTTGTGCGCCAGCGCGGAGAGCGGCTCCATGCCGATGGGGTGGCGGATGCTCTCCAGGGTCGCCTTGTACAGGCTGTCCCAGTCCTGCGGCAGGCATTCAGGGTCGGGCACGGTCTCGCCGGGGATGAACACGTCGGTGCTGTCCGGCAGGTTGGCGCTCATCAGGCCGTTGCCGTATTCAAAATCAAGCTTCATGCGTTTTTCCTCCAAGTCTGTATGTCCGTTATTTGCCCAGATACGTCCGGATGATCTCCAGATACTCCTCCGGGTAGAAGCCGATCTCCCCGGCAAAGCGCGTCAGCGCGATCAGCCCGCCGTCGATTTCGCCGATGGAGGCGAGCATCTGCGCGTTGTCCTTCTTCAGGCCGCCGCCGTAGACCACGTCCAGCCCGCCGGTGCGCGCCTTGACGAACCGGGCGATCTTCTCGATGTACGGCTTGTCCGCAGGGGTCTTGCCCGGGCCGATGGACCAGATCGGCTCATAGGCGATGACCACGCGGCGCATGTCCACGCCCTCCAGGCCGATGTCCAGCTGCGCGCCGAGCACGTCCTGCCAGGCCGCCTGCTCCTCGCTCTTCTCGCCGATGCAGTAGAGCACCGTCAGCCCCGCCGCCTGCGCCGCCTTGATTTCGGCGTTGAGGATGCGGTTCACCGCGTTCATCGCGACGACCGGATCGACGCCCGCCTCCGCGAGGATGCCCAGCTTGTCGTTTCGCTCCTCGCAGTGGCCGATGAGCGTGCTCTCACAGCCCATCTCCGCGATGGCGTTGCCGGTGCGGTTGGTCGTGAACGCGCCGAAATTGCCGCCCACGGCAGTGTCCGCGCGGTAGACGCCTTGGCTGCCCAGCTTGACGGGGCTGCCCTCGGTGCGCTCCGCCGCAGCGGAGAGCAGGTGCGCCTCCGGCATGTACATCACAAATTCCACGTCGGCGGGGTCATACGCCCTCAGCGCGTCCTGCGTACCGCGCACGATCGCCGCGCCCCAGTCCTTCATCGGGGCGAGGCGGTTCACGCCGCCGTGCGCGGGGGAAATGTCGAACCGCTTCAGGTTCAGAAAGATATGCTTCAAATCAGATGCCCTCCTTCTTATAGCGGTCGGCCATCTGCTCGCAGGTGACCGGCTCGATGAGCTCGCTCTTGCGGTAGCTGCCGAACTGCACCAGCAGCGGCGCGATGGACTCGATCACGCCGTCCTGCATGCAGCGGTCGATGAGCCGGATGTGCTCGTCGTCGCCGCAGCCGTGCATGATGGCGTCCATGATGCTGCCGACGTAGTTGCGCGGGTCGAAGTTCTTCGGCTTGGCGACCAGATCGCGGTACAGCTGCCCGATGGACGGGCTGTCCTTCAGCTCGGGATGGTCGCGGAACAGCTCGAGGATGTTGCGCGTGCAGGCGAGGCGGATGTCGGTGTCGACGTTGATCTTGTTGATGCCGGCCCTGGCCACGTCCACCAGCTGCGCCACGTCGATGCCGTAGGCGTTTTCCAGCTGGCCGCCCATCGCGTTGATCTGGCGCACATACTCCTGCGGCACGGTGGAGCTGCCGTGGCTGACGAGGAAGCCGCTGATGCCCTCGTGCATCATGCACTCCTTTGTGGCGATGGCGATTTCGCGGCGGATCCTCGTGTCCTTGCCCTTGTTGGCGCCGTGGCAGGTGCCATAGCTGATAGCCAGCGCGTCGCACTTCGTCTTTTTGAAGAAGTCGACCGCCTGCATCGGGTTGGTGTAGGTGGAGGTCGCGCTGAAGACGTGATCCTCCACGCCCGCCAGCACGCCCAGCTCGCCCTCGACGGTCACGCCGTAGGGGTGCGCGTACTTGACAACCTCGCGGGTCAGCTCCACGTTGTCCTCGTAGGACAGGCTGCTGCCGTCGATCATCACGGAGGTGTAGCCGCCCTCGATGCAGGCCTTGACCGTCTCCAGGCTCTTGCCGTGATCCAGGTGCAGCGCGATGGGCACGGGGCTGTCCGCACCGTATTTCTTCACCGCGTCGCCGATGTTTTTCGCGCCGACGGCCTTGGCCGGGGCCGTGCCATGCATGAAGTCCATCTCGCCGCCCATAAAGGCGTTGCTTGCCTCCGCGCCCTGCAGAATCGCGCCCGAGCGCAGCAGCTCGTGGATGCGCACCGCCGCCTTGATCTGCCCCACGCTGTTCATGTTGAACGCCGCCTGGCCGTAGCGGTACTTGTCCGCGGCCTCCA
>JBJEYK010000122.1:0-7547 GCA_051886775.1 Candidatus Ventricola sp.
CCAGTTGCCGGTGCAGTTATTGATGGCGGAGTTGGCCAGCGTCATGCCGATGCAGATGATGATCGGGCCGGTGACCACCGGCGGGAAGAAGCGCATGACCTTGTCGGTGCCGAAGCTCTTGACCAGCGCGGCCAGCACCAGATACAGAAGGCCGGAGCAGGCGACGCCCACGCAGGCATACGGCAGCAGCGCGGCCTCGCCGTTCGGCGCGATGGCGGCATAGCCGGCCAGGTACGCGAACGAGCTGCCCAGGAACGCCGGGACGCGGCCCTTCGCCAGGAAGTGGAACAGCAGCGTGCCCAGACCCGCAAACAGCAGCGTGGCCGAGACGCTCAGGCCGGTCAGCGCGGGGACGAGGATCGTCGCGCCGAACATGGCGAACATGTGCTGAAGGCCGAGGACCAGCATTTTCGGCACGCCGAGCTGACGCGCATCGCGGATACCTTGATTCTCCATGAGTAGGACTCCTTTGTATGAAATTTTCGCTGCGGCAGCAGACCGCAGGCATCCTGCGTATTATAAGGGAATCGGGCCGCAAATGCAAGAGCTGTGTGTCTTTCTCTTGCCTTTTGTGCAAAAAAAGGGTACAATATGCGGGGAAGACGCTACAATGTACGGCATATGGAGGTGAGCGGATATGGGCTACATTGCCGGGATTGGCGGGGCAAACATGGATATCCACGGCAGGAGCGACGCGCCGCTGATCATGCGCGATTCCAACCCCGGGTCGCTGCACATGTCGATGGGCGGCGTGTGCCGCAACATCTGCGAGAACCTGGCGCGGCTGGGCGCGGACGTGCGCCTGGTGACAGTGGTGGGGGACGACGTGTATGGCCGCAGCATCCTGGAGGGCTGCACCGCCGCAGGCATCGACATGCGCGCATCGCGCGTGCTTCGCGGCGAGCGCTCCTCGAGCTACATCTCCATCATGGACGAGGACGGCGACATGCTGCTGGCGATGAGCGACATGCACATCATCAAGCGGCTCGACGCGCAGCTGGTGGACGAGGCGCTGGACGTGCTGCGCGGCGCGGAGCTGGTCGTGTGCGACGGCAACCTCTCGCAGGCGGCGGTGCGGCGGCTGACCCAGGCGTGCGACAGGCCGCTCTACCTCGACCCGGTGTCCACCAGCTGGGCCAGGGAGCTGAAGCCGTTCATCGGCGGCTTCCACACGGTGAAGCCGAACCTGATGGAGCTGGAGACGCTCTCCGGCTGCCGGGTTTCCACCGAGGCGGAGATCATTCGCGCGTGCGACGTGCTGCTGGAGCAGGGCGTGAAGCGGGTGTTCGTCTCCATGGGGGCGAGGGGCATGCTCTACAGGGGGCCTGAGGGCGTGATCCGCCGCAGCAGCCGCCCGTTCCCGCACATGATCAACGCGACGGGCGCGGGCGACGCCTCGATGGCGGGCATTGCGTGGGCCAGCCAGCGCGGGCTTTCTGCGGAGGAGATCGTATGCACCGCCATGGCGGCGGGCATGCTGGCCATTGCATCCCCCGATACCATCAGCCGCGAGCTGACCCCCGCGGCGATCGAGGACATGATAAAGGAGTATATCGCATGAATGAACTGAGAAAGTACATGGACATCACCCCGGAGATTGAGCTGGCTGTGCACACCGGCAGGCCGGTCGTCGCGCTGGAGAGCACCATCCTCAGCCACGGCATGCCCTACCCGGAGAACCTGACGTTCGCCCGGGAGGTGGAGAGAATCATCCGCGAGGAGGGCGCCGTCCCGGCGACGATGGCGATCATCGACGGAAGGCTGAAGGCCGGCCTGACCGAGGAGGAGCTGGAGCGCATGTGCCGCGCCGAGGGCGTTGTCAAGGCCAGCCGGCGCGATCTGCCGATCGTGGTGGCCAACAGGATGACCGCCGCGACCACCGTCGCTACGACGATGATCCTGGCGAACATGGCGGGCATCCACATCTTCGCGACGGGCGGCATCGGCGGCGTGCACCGCGGCGGCGAGGACAGCATGGACATCTCCGCCGACCTGCAGGAGCTGGCGCACACGCCGGTGGCCGTCATCTGCGCGGGTGCGAAGATGATCCTGGACATCGGCCGCACGCTGGAGTACCTGGAGACGATGGGCGTGCCGGTGCTGGGCCTGAATACCGACGACTTCCCGGCGTTCTACTGCCGCAAGAGCGGCTTCGGCGTGGACTTCAACGCGAAGACGCCCCAGGACGTGGCCGCGATTGCCAAGGTGAAGTGGGACATGGGCCTTCAGGGCGGCATGCTGATCGGCAACCCGGTGCCTGAGGAATACGCGATGGACTTTGACGAGATGTCTGCCGTGATCGACAAGGCGATGGCGCAGGCCGAGGAGGCGGGCGTCAAGGGCAAGAACATCACGCCCTTCCTGCTGGCGCACATCGTCGAGCTGACCGGCGGCGACAGCCTGAAGACCAACATCCAGCTGGCCTACAACAACGCGCGCGCGGCGGCGAAGATCGCCGTGGCGCTGGCGAGGCTGTGAGGCTTCTGTGGGATAAACGAGCCGTTGCGCGAAGCAAGGCGATCACGGGATGAGATCCCCCAAAAGGCATAAACATGGCGCACACCGCAGAGGAAGCGGTGTGCGCCGGATTTTTGGCTGTATTCCTGCGGGGGACATCACAGGCGGATGACCTGCATGCCCTCGGCGTCGGCTTCGTCGTGCGTGACCAGGATGAGCAGCTTGCCCGCGGAGGCCTCGAGGATGAGCGCGCGCATGGCTTTGTGCGTGGCCTCGTCCAGGGCGCGGAAGGGCTCGTCCATCAGCAGGATGGGCGCGTCGAACGCCAGGGCGCGCGCCAGCGACGCGCGGCGCTTCATGCCGCCGGAGAGCTGGGCCGGGTAGCTATCGCACTCGCCGCCCAGGCCAACGCGCGCAAGCCAGCCGCGCGCGGCATCGCGATCCCCGCAGGCGAGGACGACGTTATCCAGCACGGTGCGCCAGGGGAGCAGGCGATCCTCCTGAAAGCAGAAGCTGATGCGCGCGTCGGCGGGCAGGAGGAGCTCGCCGCGCTGCGGGCGCTCCAGCCCCGCGATCAGGCGCAGGAGCGTCGTCTTACCCCGACCCGACGCGCCGAGCACCGCGTAGCGCCCGGGGGCGGAAAAGGAGAGCGTGCAGTCCGTGAGCACCGGCTTGTCGCCGTAGGCCATGGACACATGGCGTAGCTCAATCATGGCGCACCTCCATCAGATTGCGCGCCGCGCGCGCGAGCAGCGCCTCGAGCGCGACGCTCAGCAGGACGATGAGCAGCGTCCAGGCCAGCAGGCTGTCGGTCTCCAGATAGATCTTGGCCTCGTACAGGCGGCTGCCCACGGCCAGCTTGGGCACGCCGATGACCTCCGCCGCGACGACAGCCTTCCAGCACAGGCCGATGGCCGCCAGGCAGCTCTCCACCACGGCGGGCAGCACGGCGGGCACGATCACATGCCGGAGCGTGCCGAGGCGGCCAAAGCGGTAGAGCCTGGCCATCTCCAACAGGCGGGGATCGATGGCGCGCACGGCCTGCGTGAGCGCGCTGAAGACGACCGGCAGCGTCATCAAAAAGCCGGTGAGCACGGGCACGCGCGCGTTGGACAGCCAGACCAGTGCCAGCACGATGAACGAGGTGACCGGCGTGGCGCGCACGGCGGAGAGTAGCGGCGAGAGCAGCGCGTCCGCCGCGCGGAAGCGCAGGCACAGCGCCCCCAGCAGCACCGCGGCGGCGATGCCCAGCGCATAGGCCAGCAGCGTGCGCAGGAGCGTCGCCCCGAGCGTGCGATAGAGCAGCGGCTGAGGCAGCAGCGCAAGCAGCCGCTGCGCGACCGCGCCGGGCGAGGGCAGCAGCAGCGGCTGATCGACCAGGCGCGCAAGCACCGCCCAGAGGACGGCGTAAAAGACGAAAACGCCCGCGCGCGAAAGCAGGGCCTTGGCGCGCGGGCTGGAAGGGTTAGTGGACATAGTAGAAATCGTCGCCCGGCAGCGCGCCGCCGACGGAGGCGGGATTCGCGGCGAAGAGCACGCTGTAAAGCGGCTCGATCTGCGCGCGCATCTGCGCGCCCTCGACAAAGACGATGTGGCAGTTGGGGATGGCGCGCTTGGCGACAGCCGCCTTGGGCAGCACGCCGTGCTTCTCGACGAGCTGGCTGGCCGCGTCCGGATCGGCGTTGACAAAGGCCACGGACTCGCTGTACGCGTCGAGGAAGGCCTCGACCTTGTCCGGGTGCGCCTCAGCGAACGCGCGGCGGACGATCACGCAGCCCATGGACAGGGCCATGCCGGCGTTGCCGGCCTTCTTCGCAGCGTCCTCAAAGGCGGCGGTCACGTCGATGACGGGCTGGAGGCTGTCGTTCTTCATCAGGGCGCTGGTGACGTGCGGCTCCGGCAGGATGCCGATCTCCGCCTGGCCGGCGGCGAGCATGGTGGCCAGCTCGCTGTGCTCGGCGACGTACTCCAGCTCGACCTGGCCGGTCAGGCCGTTCTGCTCGAGGATATAGCTGATCACATACTCCGGCACGCTGCCCTGGCCCGTGGCGTAGACCTTGCGGCCCGCCAGATCGGCAAACGAGGTGATGCTCGCGTCGGCGGAGACGACGTGCAGCACGCCCAGCGTGTTGAGCGCCATCAGCTGGACGCCGCCCTTGGTCTTGTTGTAGAGGGTAGCGGCGAGGTTGGTCGGGCAGGCGGCGATGTCCGCGCTGCCGCTGGCGATGGCGGCGACGATCTCGTCCGCAGCGCCGGCGAGGGTGAAGGTATATTCGTCGGGATGATTTTCCATCACGCCGACCATGCCGATGCCGGTCGGCCCCTTGAGGGCGAAGACACGGGTCGGCTCATCGGCCAGGGCGCCGGCGAAAAGGCACGCGGCAGATAGAAGCGCCAAGACCGCGCAGAGCAGCTTTTTCATGATCTGTATCCTCCTATGTGGGGCAAGAGACTTGCCAGAATTGGGTACAGTATAGCATAGTTCGGGCAAAAAAACAATTCGTTGCCGGCTGAGGAAAAGAATTGTCGAAAATTTCACAAAATTTACGACAATGTTACAGCACGCGCGCGGGCATTATGCTATGATAGGCACAGAGGAGGGGAAAGCATGGCCGACATTCTGGTGGTGGAGGACGAACAGGCGATCCGGCAGATCCTGCGGATGCACCTGACGCTGGTGGGGCACGGTGTGCGCGAGGCGCAGGACGCCGGGGAAGCGCGCACCCTGATGGCGCAGCGGATGCCCGACCTGGCGCTTCTGGACGTGATGCTGCCGGGCGAGGACGGCTTCTCGCTGGCACAGACGCTGCTGGAGGCAGAGGCGCCGGTGCTGTTCGTGACGGCGAAGACGGCGGTACCGGACCGCGTGCGCGGGCTGAGCATGGGCGCGCAGGACTACATCCTCAAGCCCTTTGAGCCGGCGGAGCTGCTGGCGCGGGTGGAGAACATCCTGCGGCGCACGCACCGGGAGGAGACGCAGCTCGGCTGCGGGGCGCTGCACATCGACTTTGCCGCGCGGCGGGTGACGCTGAACGGGTGTGAGGTGACGCTGACGGCGCTGGAGTTCGGCCTGCTGGCGATGCTGGCCAGGCGGCGCAACGTGGCGATGAGCCGGGAGGAGCTGCTTGCCGGCGTGTGGGGCTATGACTACGCCGGAGAGACGCGCACGGTGGACGTGCACATCCAGCGGCTGCGCAGCAAGATTGGGCCGGGATACATCGAGACGGTGTACAAATACGGCTATCGCTTTGCCTGGAGGGCGGATCCATGAGAAGACGGATGATCGCGGCGATGCTGCTGGTGGTGCTGGCGGTGTTCCCGGCGGGCACGGGGCTGATCGTGTCACGATGCTTTTCGCTGACGATGGAGCGGGAGCGGACGCGGGCGCTGTCCGAGGAGGCGGCGATCGCACGGGCGGTGGCGATGGAGCTTGGCAGCGGCTCGGCGCAGGCGCTGTACGCCGCGGCGAGCGGGGCGCAGCGGCGCTACGGCTCCCGGACGCTGACGGTGATGCTGGTGCGCCGCGGTCAGGCGATGGCCGGGGCGACGCTGCCGGAGGCGGCGGGCATGGACGCGCTGCTGGCCACGGACGCGCGCGCGACGCTGCTGGACGGAAAGAGCCGCACGCTGTACATCGCGCACGCGCTGGGCGACGGCGTGACGCTGCTGCTTGGCTCGGATGTGTCGCCGGTGTACGCGATGCGCGACACGCTGACACGCTGGGCGGGCCTGCTGTGCGCGGCGGGCATGGCGCTGGCCGCGCTGCTCTCGCTGGGCATCTCCGGCGTGCTGATGCGCCCTGTCGGCGCGCTGGCGCGGGCGACGCAGGCGCTGCGGGGCGGGGCGTACGACGCGCCGCTGCCGCGCGCGGGAAACGACGAGATCGGCGCGCTGACGCGTGCCTTCGGCGACATGGCGCGCGCTATCGCCGAGCGGGAGGCGGCGCTGCGCGAGGAGGCGGAGCGACGGCAGGAGCTGATCGACGCGCTGGCACACGAGATGCGCACGCCGCTGACGGCGATCGTGGGCGGAAGCCGCCTGCTGCAGCGGGCACGGCTGCCGCAGGAGGAGCAGGATGCGCTGCTGGGCACGATGGCGCGCGAGGCGCTGCGGCTGTCGCAGATGGACGAACGCCTGCTGCTGCTGACGCGGCTTGCGCACGGGGAGCCGGAGCGGACGGACTTTTCCTCGATGGAGATGGCGCGCGAAGCGCTGAGCGTGTTTGAGAACGTGGCGCTGACAGGCGAGGACGCCGTGTTCCGCGCGGAGCGGGAGCTGACGATCGTGCTGCTGCGCAACCTGGTGGTCAACGCGCAGCGCGCGGGCGGAGCAGTGCCAGTGACCGTGACGATGCGGCGGGACGGCTTTGCCGTGAGTGACCGCGGCTGCGGGATGACGCGGGAGCAGATCAGGCGGGCGTTTGAGCCGTTCTACCGGGCGGACAAGTCGCGCGCACGGGCGGCGGGCGGCGCAGGGCTGGGGCTGACGCTGTGCCAGCGCATCGCGCAGCTGCACGGCGGGACGCTGACGATCGACTCCGCGCCGGGCGAGGGGACGACGGTTGTTTACCAGTTTGTTACACCGCTGTGAGGACTTGGCAACGGCGCAGGCGGTACAATGGGATCAGCAGGGGGCAAGCAGTACGGTTGCCATGAAAGCGGCTGTACGCTGCGCGAAGGAAGCAGAAATCCGTCCCCTGAAAAGAAAGGATGGATGATCATGAGAAAATGGATGACGGCTGCGCTGCTGGCGATGCTGCTGCCCGCGTGCGCGATGGCCGTGACGGAGGGTGCGGTGGAGGAAGCGCCGGCGGTGGAGATGGAGCCGATCGAGGCGGAGATCTCGTATCTGCCGGACGCGAGCTACTATGACGACTATGGCGGCTGGGATCCCGTGTGGGAGGATGCGGCGGAGCAGGCGGACGGCGGACTGCTGGACGGCATGTTTAACGACGTGGAGCAGCGTCCGCGGCTGACGGCGGGCGAGGCCGCGCGCGCCCGGGCACTGCTGGCGAAGGTGCAGGCGGGGGAAATCGCCTACACGGGCGAGAGCGTGCTGGAAAAGATGGAGGATGTGACAGTCGGCGTATA
>JBJEYK010000123.1:0-1621 GCA_051886775.1 Candidatus Ventricola sp.
GACGAAGTTGTACGTCGTGGCGATCAGATCCGCGCCGCCGATGATGTACAGGCAGCTGGTGTTCTTGATCAGCGCCACCATCTGGTTGACCATCGGCGGCAGGATGATCTTGATCGTCTGCGGCAGGATGATGAAGCGCATCGTATCCGCATAGTCAAAGCCCTGCGAGCGCGCCGCGTCGAACTGCCCCGCCGGGATCGCCTGAATGCCGGCGCGCACGACCTCGGCAACATACGCGCCGTGGTACAGCCCCAGCGCGATGAAGCCGACCACGACGACCTTGATCTTCACCCCGGAATACGCCAGCGCGTAGTACAGGAAGCAGACCTGCAGGATCAGCGGCGTGTTCTGGAAGAACTCCACATACACGCGCGAGACGGCGGCCAGCGCGCGCTTCCCGCTGGTGGCCATCAGGCCCAGCGCAAAGCCGATCAAAAGCGCGATCACCAGGCCCACCAGCGCGCTTTGCAGCGTGTTGAGCAGGCCGTTGGCAAACGTGGCGCGATACTGCCACACCGTCGCCCATGCCTTTGCGCTGAATACCGTCTCCATGCCATCCGCCTCACTTGCTTCATATTATAGTAGGAAAAGGGGCGCGCCGCAGCCTGCCGCGCGCCCCGGGGATGTACGTCCTTACAGGCCCCACTCGGCGATCATCGAATCAATGGTGCCGTCGGCCAGCCAGCCGCTGATCAGCTCCTCGACCTTCGCGGACAGCTCGGAGCCCTTCTTGGTCGCCACGCCGTAGTCCTGCGGGGAGAAGGAGGCGTCGATGAAGTCGCGGTCGTCGGTCTTGTAGTTGGCCAGGATGGACTTGTCCACGCAGAAGGCATCGACATCGCCCGCGTCCAGCGCCAGGGAGATGGCCGGATAGTCGTCGAACTCCTTGAAGGACACGCCGCCGGCGAAGGTCGCGATCTCGAAGGTATCGGCGTCAAAGGCGTCGATCACGCCCGCCTCGGCCATCGCGGTGGCCAGCGCCTTGGCGGAGGTGGAGCCGGTGGACACGCCCACGGTCTTGCCCTTCAGGCCCGCCAGGTCGGCGATGCCGCTGGCCTTCTCCACCAGCACGGTGACAGCGTCGGTATAGTACGGCGTGGAGAAATCCCAGCTCTCCTTGCGCTCGGGCTTGATGGTGAACGTCGCGATGACGCAGTCCAGCTCGCCGTTGTCGAGCATCTGGCCGCGGGTGGCGGCGGTCACGGTGGTGTACTCCACCTCGTCGTAGCCCAGCGCCTCGGCCAGCATCGCGCCCAGATCGATCTCCAGGCCGGAATACTCGCCGGTCGCCTCATCCAGATAGCCAAAGCCATACACGTCCTGCTTCACGCCGACGCGGAAGGTGCCCGCCGCGCTCGCGGCAGCGGCCAGGGACAGCAGCATCACAGCGGCAAGAGCGAATGCAAACAACTTTTTCATGGTGATTTCCTCCTTTTACGGATCGAATATGGACAACGCCCGCAGGCGGAGTCAGCTCATCGGAGAATCTTGGAGAGGAACGCCTTCGTGCGCTCGTGCTCCGGGTTGGTGAAGAAGTGCTCCGGCGTGCCCTGCTCCAGGATGTGCCCGCCGTCGCAGAAGACCACGCGGTCGGCCACCTCGCGGGCAAAGCCCATCTCGT
>JBJEYK010000124.1:0-7426 GCA_051886775.1 Candidatus Ventricola sp.
CGAAGCGGTCGATTCTGGCCCATTGGATGTCCGCCATGCGCCACTCGCCCGATACCTGATAGCGCGCATAGCCGATGTCGTCCCGGATCACCTGCGTAAGGCGATCCCTGTACGCCAGATCAAGCTCAAATAGCGTCACGTCTTTTCACCTCCGTCATACGCCGTCCTCCCCGCAGTAAGGTCCGCCCATGTCCGGCGCAGCCGCCATCGGATACGGGAACGGGAAGGCTTCCGTTTCGCGCGCGTCCACGCGCACGAGGCACCGGCTGGACGGGTTCACGCCGTCCAGCACGCTGCGCACGTTCTTGGCCCTGCCGATGGCCATCTGCGCAAAGCGCGCCTTCTGACGCGTCCATTCGCCCTCCAGCAGAACCCGGAAGTGGAACGGCTCTCCGCCCGATGCAAAGGCCTCCACTACCTCCGTCCGATCGAACGTGCCCTCCAGATAGGCGGCGATGGCCCTTGGCGTGCCCGTTGCCGCCTGAAGCGGCGTCGCGTCCCGGATCCATCGCCGCTTGGTGTCGGTATCCGCGCCCGCGTCGTACAGGCAGTCCAGCTCCCAGGCCATTTCATCAAGCCGCCATTCGGGCATTTTCTCCACGTCCTTGAGCACGTCAAGCCCGGCTTGCACCGTCTCGTCCATCCGGGTGAGCGCGCGCTCGATCGCCCGGGCCAGCGCAAGGCCGTTCCTGTCCTCCAGCAGGAACCGCGGGAACAGCTGTGCAATGTCAAATTCGATCATCCGCAGCCACCTCCAGGCGGATCGTGCCCTTGCAGTGCGCGCCCGGCGCGATGGGGGTATAGGTCACCGCTCCGCCGTCAAAGCTGCTCCCCTCGCCCCATACGACGCGCGTCGCCCCGGCCTGATAGAGCATCGCCATCAGCTTGTCGGGGTTGAAGGCCCGCCCGATCGTCTCATCCTGCCACGCCTGGTACTCGCGCACCTCCAGGGCTGCTGCCTCGTCGATGCTCGTCCCCGCCTCGCAGGTCGCCTGCACATTCAGCTCGTATGGCACGGCATCCGACAGCAGCACCTGCACCTCGTCCGTCAGCGGCCTTGCGTCCCATGCGCTCAGCGCGTCCTGCACGCTGCGCACAATCGCCTCCGCGCCCTCGCCGTCCTCCACAAGCAGGTACACGCCCACGCGCCCCGCGCCCAGGTTCAGCGCACGCGCGTCCAGGATTTCGCTCGATACCGCCATGGCCGCCGCCTGGTACTGCTTCTGCGGGCCGGTCGTCGTGTTCAGCAGGCCGTACGTCCGGATGCGCGCGCGGTAGGCCTCGTCCGTCTCCTCGTCCTGGCCGCCCGAAGCGTCCCGTGCGGTCACGATGCGCTCCACATACGGGGTATCGCACAGCATCTGCATCTGCGTCCCGGCCACAAGGCCGTTGCCCGCGCGCCCCGCGTCCCGGCACACGATCTGCGCCGTCACCGTCTGGGCGATGCCGCTTCCCGCCACGTCCTCGCAAAGCAGGTACAGCTTTTCTCCGTCCGCCGTCAGCGCCGTGCCCGCCGGGATCGTCCGTGTGAAGCCTGCCTTCAGGCTGATGCGCACATCGCACGTCGCCGCCTCGGCCGCATTGCGCGTGCAGCCGCGCTTTTCGCCGTAGATGTCCAGGTACTGCCCCACAGCGTATCGCAGCGTGTCCATGCGCAGCGCGGCGTCCACCGCGGCAAACACCTGCACAACGATGGCCAGCACGCCGCGCAGCAGCATTTCCTTCTCGTCGCCCGGATAGAGGATGTCGCCACCGGCCTCCACGTAGGCGATCATCATTTCCTTCCAGATTTCGTCCGGGTCGTAGGAAAGATAGTGCGTCTCTGCGTCCATTCCAATTTCCCCTTTCACACGCTGATGTCGATCGTCGCCGTGATCAGCAGATTGCCCTGCTCGTCAAGGCTTGCCTGCGCGTCCACAAGCGTGGCGTCCGGCTCCCACAGCAGCACCCTGTCCAGCTCCTGCGCAATCCGCTCGCGCACCCTGGCGATGGGCATGCCGGCCATCTCCGCGTCCACGCCGCGCAGGCGGTCGTAGGGGATCTCCCCGCTGCGCAGCATCAGCAGGTTCTTCGCGTTTTGCAGCGTCCGCGCCGTCATGTCCTGCGCATGCTCGAAGTCGATCTCCGCCCTCCGGTTGTCAATCACATACCGCCCCATTGGCCCACCTCTCACCTGTGAAAGATCTTGCTCAGCAGCTGCCTGGCGCTTGTGCCCGTGCTTGTGCTCGCGCTCTTCGCCTTCTTTACGGCCTGTACAGCTGACGCCACCTTGTTTCGCACGTTGCTCTGCACGTCGGAGTTGTACACGGTGGTCATCGTCGTGCTCGCCTTTTTTCGCACAGTCTGCTTGCCCCAGCCTCCGGAAGAGCCGGACGATCCGGATGATGCTCCGGCGTTCGTCTGCGTGCGCTCAGCGCCGCTTTTGCCCGCCTGCTTGAAGGTCAGCTTCACGCTGCAGCTCACCCACTGCCCGCCCGGGGCGATCTCCGTCTTGGACACGCTGGCCTCGGTCAGCATCAGCGTGCACTGCACAAGCTTCTCCCCGCCGATGTACAGGTAGTCCGCCTCGCCGCTTCCGGCGTCGCTCACCAGGCCCATGGCCTCCTCCCGCACGCTGCAGCCCGTCAGGGCGCTGAGCAGCACGGTCATGCCGATTTCAATCGGGTTGGCGTTCTTGCGGATCGCGTACTTCTGCTTGCCCGACATTTTGTCGTCGGTCTCCGTGCTGCCCTTCACCGTCAGCCCGGAAAAGCTTCGCACCAGCGACGGCGATACCTCGAAGATATGTCCGTTCCACCTGGCCGTCTCCACGCTCATCCCTCCTTCCACGGCGCTGCGCCTGCCGCCTCGCCCGCTTCGACGATGGGGATGTACAGCACGTCCCCGCCGCGAAGCACATGCCGGCGAACCAGCGCCGGGTTGGCGCACATCAGCTCCGCAGCGTATTTCTCGTCGCCATAGAGCAGCAGTGCCACGCTGTCAAAGGTCTCCCCGTCGCTGCACAGGTAGCTCTGTCCGCTCATCTCCATCACGCAAACGCCTCCATCCGCTCCATCATCTGTTTTTCCTCCCACCATCGATCCAGCCGCCGCTTGTCCTCGTCAAGCGCCCTTTCCACGCCGGATGCGTCCCGCACGACGATCGTCGGGCTGTACACCAGCTGCGTCCTGGCGCCGCCGCCCGCATTCAGCCCGCCGTTTCGGGCGATCAGCTCCGGCCAGCTGAAGCCGGAGGCGCGCCGCGCCTGATCCAGCAGGCTGGCCGTTCGCTGTGTGTGCTCCTCCGGCACGGCCCACTCCGGCCCGGCCTCGCCGAAGATCGACGCCCTGTCCGCGCGTCCGCCGCCGGCGTATTTCGCAACCGTTTTCTCATTTCCAAAGCTGAATCTGATTTTCTTCGAATTCAGGCCGATCTCATACATCGTCACGTAATTGACACCGTCCGCGTATCCGTCCGGCTTTTTGATGCTGAGGTCTGGCGGGTCGCTGTCCAATCCGCCCTGGAATTCGCCTTTCCATTCGCTTGCTTCCACCTGCGCATCCGGCGTGCCAACATTCATCCGGACGTCTCCGCCAGTCGTTTGGCCTGCGCCGGCCATCCACTCCTCGGCGCTCATCCCGCCGCCCTCCAGGCTGATGCCCGGCCTTCGCAGCGGATTGCCGTACATCAGCTCAAAGGCGCGGACATAGTCGGCGATACCCTCCAGCCCATCCGGCACCTCGATCTCGCTGAATTCGGCCACGCCCTTCAGGCGCTCCACCACGCTGTCCAGCCCTTCGCGCGCCTGAGCGAATAGCGTCCCGTACAGCACGTTTTGCTCAAATTTGTCCGCGCTGCCCGATTCGATGGCGTTCATCATGAATCCGGCAATCTTGGTCATCATGCCGTCCGCGTTGAGCGATAGCATCTGCCTGCGCGCAGCCTCCAGGTCGTAGCCCTGTGCGTCCGCATAGGCGTTCCCGATGGCCTGGTCATAGCCGTACATGCCTCTGTTCTCGATGCCGTACATCGTCAGAAGGTTTTGCAGGTATCCGGCGCTCTCCTGATCCGCCGCGATCTGCTCCGCGGTCTTCCCGGCTGTGCTCATCAGCGCGTCGATGTCCTCCAGGATGCGCTGCTCGCCGCCCATCGCCTCGACGTACCAGTCCATCAGGTCGCCGATCTGCCTCTGCTCGATCGCGTTTCTCCCGCTGATGTAGGCGCTGTAATCCTCGCCCGTCAGCACGCCCTTGTCCATCGCCTGACCGGCCAGCGTGCGCAGCGCGCTCCAGCCGTCCGCAAGCTCGCTTTCCCCGATGACGGTGTCGTACAGGTTTCTGGTAAATGGCATGAAGTCCAGTCTGTATCTGGCCGCCTCCTGCGTCTGCCGCTGCTTCAGCTCTGCAAGCATCCGGTCGGCGTATTCCCGCGTCACTGCCGTGCCGTCGTCCAGCACCATGCCCTGCCTGACCTGCCAGTCCAGCTGCGCAGCCAGCGCGCCGTAGGCGTTGTCCTGCTGCTGGTAGATGCCCTCCATCACCTGCTGCTGGCGCTCCGCCTCCATGGCCGACAGATTCTTCAGGCCGTCCAGCCCCATCGTCTGCGCCTTGCGCAGCATGCTCTGCTGCGCAGCGTAGTTGGACGCGCTGGTCTGCATGGCCAGCAGCTCATTCTGCTGGTCGATGATGGACTGGATGCTTTCAATCTCCGCCTGCGTCAGCTGTCCGTCCGCGAAGGCGCTGGTCATCGCCGCGCGCAGCTGCTGGCTCAAGCTGCTTGCCTGCTCGATGGCGCTTTGGTAGCCGATCTTCATCACCTGTCGGATGTGCTCCCACATGGGGTTATCCTGTGCCGCCTCATCCCCGCCAAACGCATTGGTAATGGCCTCGATGTCGGCGGCGTAGTTGTTGTCAATGCCGTCCCGGATGGCCTTGGCCATCTGCTCGCCCAGGCCGTTGAGCCTGTTGATGTCCTCCTGCGTCAGCGTCGCGCCGGTCAGCATGCCGGTGAGCAGGTCGCCCTTGAGCGTGCCGCTGGCCGTCTCGTAATCCTTGATTGCCTTCTCGATCTCCGTGTTGAAGGCGCCGATCCGCTTGCTGGCTTCCTGCGCGGCCCCGCCCAGCGTGTCGATGTACGATTTCATTCCGGCCTCGTCCAGCTCAAGCTCGCCGAATTTGTCCTCAAAGTCGAGGCTGTACAGCTTTTCCATTGCCGAGGCAAGCGCCGCAAGCGTAACGGCTCCGGCTGCGATGGCGCCGCCCGGCGTCAGCAGCGAGCCGATCAGCCGGAATGCGCCGCCTGCCAGCAAAAGCGCAGGCCCTGCGGCAGCCACGCCCTCCGCCGCGCCCACCAGCATTTCAAGCTTCTCATCGTCCATGCCGGTGACCGAGTTGACAAAGCCCGTCATCCCTTCAAGCCAGTCCATCGCGTCCGGGGCCAGCACGCCGCCGATCCGGTTTTCCAGCGCGCCAAACGCGGCCTCGGCTATGCGCATCATGCCTCCGATTCCGCCGTCCACCGTTTCTGCCATATAGTCGGTGTAGCCCGCACTGCGCTCCTTAATCTCTTTTTGGTAGGCGATGATCGTATCCATCGAGGCGATCAGGTTCTTGGCCGTTGTCGTCGTGCGCTTGCCGAAGAGCTGGCCTAGCGCCTTGTTCTGGCTTTCCTCGTCCATCGAGCCAAGCGCCGCGCTCAGCTCACCGATGATCTGGATCGCCGGCTTGATCTTGCCCGTCGCCTGGTCGTAGATCGTCAGTCCAAGCTCGTTCATGGCATCCGCGGTGTCCGTCACATTGATTTCCGCATCATCCATGTAGCTCTCAAACTCGGCCCACATCTCCTCCGTGACGCCCATCTGCTCCATCAGGGTCTCCTTGGAGCCTGTCGGGGCCATCAGCGTCAGCATGAAATTGCGCAGCTGCGTGCCGGCATCGCTGCCCTGCATGTCCTCGCCGAACTGCGCGATGCCGCCCAGGATCGCCAGAATCTCGCTGCTGCCTCCGGCAAAGAACTGCGCGCCGCTGCCCAGCCGCTGCAGCGACAGGCCCAGCGTGTTGATGTCCGCCGCGCTGATGGCCGACGTCTTGGCCATCTGGTCGCTGAGCACGTTCACCGCGCTCATGGGCATGCCCAGCGCATTGAGCGAGTAGTACAGATAGTTCAGCGAGGTGGCCAGGTCGATGTTCGCCGCCGTCGCCGTGTCCATCACCGTTGGCATCAGCGTCTTGATTTCCTCCACGCTCAGGCCCAGCTGCGCCATCATCATCTCGGCCTGCGCCGCCTGATCCATGGTGTATCGGCTGGTCTGTGCGATGGTCCGGTTGTAGTCGTCCAGCGCTTCTCTGGTGCGCTGGTCGAGCTCGCCCAGGCTCTGCACATAGCGCATGGTGTCGTCGTATCCGGCGTAGCTTTCAAGGCTCTCCTTGCCGAAATCAATCACCTGCCGGCTCAGCGTATCCACCTGGCTGCCCAGGTTGGTCAGCGCTGCGCCCAGCCTGCCAAAGCTGTTGTCCACATTGCCGGACAGCACAATCATCGTCCGGAGAATCTGCTGCTTCATCGCGTTTCACACCTCGCCGTTGTTTGGCTCAAAAAAGGAGGTCGATGTCTTCACCCATCCATCCCAAGTTTTTTGTACATAATAGCATAGCACGCACGGTCTCCCACGCTGCTACACATCGCTCATCCTGTCTAGCAGATCATTTCTCCGCTCCTCCATCCTTCCATCGTCCGTATCGATTCCGTGCGCAGAAAGAAGCTCAGCCTGAAACCTGATGATCTCCTGCGCATCGTCCAGCATGGAGCAAAGGCGCTCGATGATTTGCAGCGCGGTCATGCCTGCGCCTCCCAGCCGTAGACGCCAGGCTCCCAGGTATCACCGCCTCCAATCAGCTCGTCGATGGCCCCGAGGATCGTGTCTTCGCCCTTTTCGCGCTTCGGCGGCTCGGGCCAGGCGATGTCCCAGGGGAATCCCTCCTGCTCAGGGATGTCGCGCAGCGCCTGCCGGTATGTGCGCCAGGCGCCGCGCTCTGCGTCCGTGGCTGGGTAGTCGGTGCCCATCGTGTAGTCGCATTTTGCGAGCAGGTCGTCGCGCTCACAGCGCGCGCGCCAGGCTTCGGTGCGCGTCGCTTCATCCACGACCGCGTCGTGCCAGGCGTCGAGGTTCGCTTCGATGCGCGCCAAAATTCCGGGCCTGTCCGGAATGGTCGTGACGTAACAGGCGGCGCGCCAGCGTTCTGCGCCGAGCACCTCTTCCACGTCGTCGGGGATGTTGGCGTCAAGCTGGGTGATTTCGTCGTAAAACGCCAGCATGATGCGATTGCCGGGCAGCGTGGCCACACTATGCCGCGGCGGCTTCTGTGCAAATTCGGCATACGGTCGAGACATAACGTATCATCCTCCTGCATTTTTTGAAATTTGTATATGGGTCTATCCGCTCTCTGCG
>JBJEYK010000125.1:0-1614 GCA_051886775.1 Candidatus Ventricola sp.
CTTGTAGTCGTCGGCAGGGTGGTGGAGCGCAAGCAAAGCCGCCAGCGGTTTGGGCCTTTTCTGGAGGAGCCGCAGAGCTACGACGTGCTGCTGCTCGGCCACAGCCACATGGTCAGCGGCGTTTATCCAATGGAGCTATGGGCGGATTACGGCATTGCCAGCTACAACTTTGCCAGCTACGGCAATTCGCTGGTGGTATCGTACTGGATGCTGATGTACGCGCTGGACTACATGACGCCCAAGCTCGTCGTGCTGGATGCCAAGGATGCGGAGAAGCTCGAGCGCATCACAGGCAGCAGCGGCGATCTGCACAATGCGCTGGACGGCCTGCCCTACACACGCACCAAGGGGCGCGCTATCCGCGACCTGATGAGCGATCCAAAGGAGGTCGACTACGAGGGGCGCCGCTATGTGGATATGCGGTGGGAGTACTTCATGCCCTTCGGTAAGTATCATGGCCGCTGGAGCGAGCTGGACAAGTCGGATTTCCAGTATCACCCGGATCGGCAGAAGGGCGCAGAGATTCTTGTGGGCCATACCAAGCCCTATGAAAATGAGTTTATCGATGAGAACGACATGTGTCAGGACGGGAGCGTGAGCCTTCAGTACCTGCGCAGAATCATCGAGGAATGCCAGAGCCGGGGCATCAGCCTGCTGATCACCAATCTACCGTATCCCGCCATGCGGGAATGCCAGGCGGGCGCCAACCGCGTGCGTGAAATCGCGAAGGAATACGGCGTCGATTACATCGATTTCGTGTATCAGGATCAGACGGTGGACTATCAGACAGACATGTTCGACGCCTTCTCTCACCTCAATGCCTCCGGCGCGCGGAAGGTGACGGACTACCTGGGCCGCTATATCGTGGATCACTTCGACGTGCCGGACCGGCGAGGGGACGCGGCTTATCAGAGCTGGTTCGCAGATTACGACACATACACCAACGACAAGCTCGAGCTGATCCGAAGCCAGACGGACCTTGAGCTGGCCTTGATGCTCTTGCACGATACACATTTCAGCCTGATGATGAGCGTCGCGCCGAATTCCCCGCTGTACGAGGACGACGCCCTGATGACGCTTGCACACAACATCGCCCGGGAGCACGTCTTCGAGGAGGACGGCTACGGCAAGTTCTCCAATACGATGTTCCCGCTGGAGGGGCTGGACTGGGCGCAGCCGGATGCGGAGCGCTATTTCCTGCTGCTGGACAGGAAACAGGACGATCTGCTGCTGGAGTGCGTCGGCAGCGAGGAGGAACTCGACCACGAGGAGACCTCCTTTGGCACGGCGTCCTATCGCGTCCAGGGAGAACAGGCGACGGTGACCCTGGAGCGCGGCGGCCAGACGGCGCTCTATTCGTTCGGCCCGATACCGGACGGCGCATTCGGCGTGCAGCTGCTGGTCGTCGACAACCGCACGGACGAGGTGGCCGTGAGCCTCAGCTTCTGACAACAGCAAAATGAAGCGCCCCGGGATTCCCTTGCGAACCCCGGGGCGCCTTGATGTGAGATTACTTCGCGAAGACCTTCTTCAGGTGCACAAAGCGCGGCAGGCCGTCCTCCTTGACCATGCCGGTCTCGCCCTGAATCAGGGGCAGGCAGTAGTCGATGAAGT
>JBJEYK010000126.1:0-1600 GCA_051886775.1 Candidatus Ventricola sp.
AAGTTGGTGATGTCGGCCACGGTGTAGCCGGCCTTCTCCAGCAGCTTGGTGTTGGCGATGATGCCGTAGGTCTCCACGACGTAGGCAACGCCCTTCACCGCGTCGCCCTCCTTCAGGGCGAAGGCGTCGGAGGTCAGGTGCTTCACCAGATCGGTGCCGGCGAGGTCATAGCAGTAGTCGGTCCAGTTCGCCAGGCCGACCGGGCCGTTGACCTGGAACAGGGTCGGCGCGTCGGTCTTCTCGATCTCGGACATGAGGGTGGTCTCGTACTCGCCGGAGGCGGCGGTCACCACGGTCACCGGCACGCCGGTCTTCTCGGTGTAGAGCTTGGCCAGCTCCTGCCACTGAGCATCCTGCTCGGGCTTGAAGTTGAGGTAGTAGACGGAGCCGTCGGCGCAGGCGGTGGCCAGAGCCAGGCACAGCACCGCGGCCAGAGCCAGGGCGATGATCTTCTTCATAAGAAAGATCTCCTTCCAAAAAATATTCTGTACGGGACGCGTGTCAGCCCCCCGCAGGCAGCAAACGGAGCGCAAAGAGCGGAATCGCCAGACCGGAAACGTTTCCGAAAAGCGATGCAACTAAACCTTGCATAGAAGATTATAGAATGCGCGGCGAAATTTGTCAATAGCGAATTAAGCAAAGTTACAGAAATCAATCACCCTGAACAAAATCGTCTGATGAACTGACGGAATACACAGGATTTGAACGATTTCTTTGGAAGGGAGCGTGGCGCGGCGGGCGATTTGCCCGTCCGGGAAAAACCGGAGCGCAGCTATTGACATCAATTCCCAACTGATGTATAATCCTAAGTGAGAATAAGTCCTGATAAGGAGGGCGCGGCATGAAGCGACGCAACACCATCCAGCGCGCCCTGGTGCTCGACGCGGTGAACAGGCTGCACAATCACGCCACCGCCGACGAAATCTACGAGCTGATCGCAAGGGATCATCCCAGCATCAGCCGGGCGACGGTGTATCGCAACCTCAACCAGCTCGCCGAGGGCGGCGAGATCAGGCGGCTGGAGGCGCTGGGCGGGCCGGAGCGCTACGATCACCTCTGCCATGAGCATTACCACGCCAGGTGCCTGCGCTGCGGTCGGGTCTTCGACGTGGAGATGGAATACATTGCCGATCTGGACAAGGCCATCCGCGACAGGCATGGCTTCCGGATCATTGGGCACGACATCATGTTCCGCGGCCTGTGTACGCAGTGCCAGCAGGAGCCTGAAGCTGCATCCGCGCGGGCGCAGTCAGCCCCGCAGAGAATAGATGAAGAAATTTGAAAGGAGACAACACATCATGAGAAGCATTACGAAGCTGGATCTTCAGTACGCGCATAGGTTTTATGGGTTCAAGGGAGAGGCCCAGTATCTGCATGGCCACTCCGGCTGCCTGACCATCGAGGTCGAGGACACCGTCGAGCCCGGCGTCAACATGGTCTTCCCCTGCAACGAGATTCAGAAGACCGCCTGGGAGGTGCTCAAGAACTTCGACCACGCGCTCATCCTGCGCGAGGACGATCCGCTGCTGCCGGCCATCCTGGGCGTGTACGAGGCGCAGGGCATCCGCAACGGCGCGCCGACCAACAAGATGAAGGGCCC
>JBJEYK010000127.1:0-7328 GCA_051886775.1 Candidatus Ventricola sp.
TCGCCGTGCCAGGGATCCGTGGCATACGAGCCCTCGGGCACATTGTAGCCCACCGGGTCGTAGCCCCAGTTGAACGCGCGCGGGTCGCTCGGGTCGCCAGCTTCGTCCACGGAGCCGAAGTCGAACACCGGCATCAGCTCCACATGCGTCACGCCCAAACGGCGCAGATAGGCCAGGCACGTCGGCCGCCGTCTGCCTCCGCCGACGCTCGTATCCGCCAGCGTCAGCGCCTTATACCGCCCCCGGTATGCCTCGGGCACGCCGCTGGACGGATCCCAAGAGAAATCCTTGACATGCAGCTCGTAGATGATGTCCTCAGCCTGCCTTGCGGGCGCGCGATCCTGCGCCCAGCCGGGCGGATTGGTGCGCGACAGGTCGACCGCCATGCTGCGCCAGCCGTTGATCCCGCAGGCGCGCGCCCAGGGGTCGGGCGTCGTGCGCGTCACGCCGTCCACCGTCACGTCGTAATCGTAATACACGCCGTGCAGGCAGCGCTCCGTCTCATAGACCCACAGGCCGTGCTCCCCCTTCCAGAGGGCTTGCCGCTCGAACGGCTCCCATGCGCAGCCGTCGCCGTAGAGCCGGAGCGTCACGGCCTGCGCTGTCGGCGCCCAGAGGGCAAAGCGCGTCCCCTGCGGCCCGCAAAGGACGCCCAGCGGCGCATCGCAGGTATAGGCCTGCGCAAATTTCTCGCTGTCGAACCAGTCTCTGCAATTGTCGATGCCCATCATTGTCCCCCATCGCAGCGCCGCCCTTGCTCACGGCAGCGCCTTTCTTTTCCTGCGCAGATGCCAAAGCGGGATGCCCGACCGGGCATCCCGCATAAGGCAACAGCTTATTTGCTGCTGGTTCTGGTCTTCAGGGTCTTGGTCTTGGCGCCCGTCTTGATGGTCCCGCCATCCGTCCTGATGTACGCCCGCACATAGTACTCGTAATATGTGTAGCTCTTCAGCCCGCCAATGGTTTGCGTGATGGTGCCCGTCTCCAGATCGCCGTTCACCGACTTCACCGACCAGTCGGAGTCGCCAAGCTCACGATAGTAGATGTTGTAGCCGTCGGCGTTCTTGATCGCCGTCCAGCTCATGCGGATGTAGTCCTTGCCCCAGCCGCGCACCTTGAAGCTCGACGGCACGGACGGCAGCGAATAGACCTCGTTCAGGGTATCCCAGCCCTCGTCGTCACGGTACAGGCGTTCACTGCCGCTCTTCACATAGGCGCGGACACGGAAGTCATACGACTGCCCCAGGGTCAGGCTCTTGACGGTGTAGGATGTGGACGTGGTGCTGGCCACCGTCTGCCACTCGGAGCCGTCGCTGCGCTTTTGCACCTCGTAGCCGCTGGCGTCGGGAATCGATCCCCAGCTCAGCTTGAGCGAGGTCGAGCTGACCGCACTCGCCGTGACGCTGGGCACCCCCAGCTCCGTCGTCATCTTGTTGCTCGGTTCACTCTGCGGGCCGGTCGCACCGCCGGCACAGGCGTGCACGACAAACTGATATTCCGTGTCGTACGCCAGGCCCTTGACCGTCGTCGTCACCGTGCTGCTCTTGCTCTTGACGGTCATGTGGTACTTGGTCGAGCCGTCGGACTGCAGGGAGTAGATCTTGTAGCTGGTCGCGCCCTCCGCACCGTCCCAGGTCAGCTTGGCGCGCTTGGCGCCCACCTCAGTAATCACCACATTCTCCGGCGCCAGCGGAGCCGGGCGGATGCTGACCGTGCTGCTGTACGCGCCATAGGTGATGGGCGCGCTGCCCACATAGGCGCGGACGCGGAAGGTGTACTGCGTACCGGCCTTCAGATTATCCACGGTGTAACGGAGCGTGTCGCCATCCAGCGTAATGCTGTCGCTGGGCAGACGGACATAGTCGCCGGAGCCGGTCTTGCGGTAGACATAGTATCCGTCAGCGCCCGGCGTCTCCTTCCAGGAGAGGTTCACCTGCGTCGTGCCGGCGCCTTCCGCCTCCAGGTCCTCCACCTGTGCCGGCGGCAGCGTCAGATAATTGGTCGCCGGGCTGCTGGCATGCAGATTGCCGTATTCCGTCTCATCGAAATTCCCCTCGGCGAAGGCGCGCACACGATAGTAGTACTTTTCACCGATGGTCAGCCCGCCCTCATCGACGTAGGTCAGGTTATCCGCGCTCTCACGCCTGTGAATGACGGTGTACGGGCCGTCCTTTGCCGTCGCGCGCTCGATCAGGTAGCCGTCGCAGTTGGAAACGCCCTTCCAGGACAGGGAGATGCCCATATCGCCCGAATCCCTGTTCTGCACCGTCTTGAGCACCAGCTTGGTCGGCGCATCCGGCGACGTGTAGAACGTCACCGGCGTGGTGGGATCGCCATACAGATAGGTCGAAGCCTTCCTGTAAGCGCGAACCGTCGCCTCATAGGTGTAGCGGGTGCTCAGCTTGGTGAGGGTCATGCTGGTCGAGGTGGTTTTCTTGACCAGATTATAGCTCGGGTCATCCTTGCAGGTGACGGTCACCTCATATCCGGTGATGCCGGACATCTTCTCCCAGGACAGCTTGACGGAGGAAGAGCTGGCCACCGAGAACTTCACATCCTTCGGCGGATAGAACGCCATCTCCAGATCCACCGACTCGCTCTTGTCGCCGACCACGGCCTTTCCGCTGACGTTGCGGTAGGCCATCACATAGAAGGAATAATCCGAGCCAAGCGAC
The DNA here is from genome assembly GCA_051886775.1 of Candidatus Ventricola sp. Lineage (GTDB taxonomy): Bacteria > Bacillota > Clostridia > Christensenellales > Aristaeellaceae > Ventricola. Next base: position 2,676 of record JBJEYK010000127.1, read on the forward strand.
AGGCCGGTGATGGTCTTCTGCTGGACATCATCCAGCGTGCCGGTCACCGTATACAGCTTCTTCGCGGAACCGCCGTCCTGCTTGGCATAGATATAGTAGCCCTTCGCGCCATCGATCTTCGTCCAGGTCAGCAGCGCGGTGTTCGTCTCCGACACCTGAGTCGCGCTGAGGATCTCCGGCGGCGCAGGACGCGCCTTGAGGCTCTTGGTCTCTGTGGGCGCGCCGACGCGCTTCACGTCCTTGGTGTCGTACACGTACGCGCGCACGCGATAGAAGTAATCCTTGCCGCAGGTCAGGTTCTTATCGGTCCACTCCGTAGCCGCGGTATCGTAGACAACCTCGGTCGGCGTCGTCTTGCTGCTCGTGGAGCGCAGGATTTCATAGCCGTCCGCGCCCTCGCTGGCATCCCACTTCAGCATGATCTGATCATAGGCGCTGGGGTTCGTCAGCTCCAGGTTTTCCGGCGCGAGCGGACGCGGCGCATCGCTGGCAATCGCGCTCCAGTTCTCGCTCTCGATGTTGCCGCTGGCGAGCTTGACATAGCTCTTCACGCGATAGTAGCGCGTCTGGCCGACGGCCAGGCCGGTCTCCAGATAGCTGGTCGCGCGCGGATTCTTCAGCTCGATCGGCTTAAAGGTCTCGTTGTCATCGCTGCCCTCGAGGATATAGCCCTCGATATCCGTCACCGCGCTCCAGGTGACCTCGATCTGAGAATCGGACTGATAGACCGCCTTGATCGTCGTGGGGGCAGGCGGATACACGATCGCGGAGAACTCGCCCGTGCGTTCGCCGTAGATGCGGCTTGAATAGCTGATGCCCTCGTCATCCCTCCAGCTTTCATCGCAGAAGGGCTTGATGTAGTACCAGTACTCAAAGCCCGGATAGATGTCCGTGGCGTTATCCAGGAAGCTGGGCTTGTCGGCAGACTTCACCTCGCCGATCATGGCATACTCGCCGACGCCGCCGCGCCTGCGCCAGACCTCATAGCCATCCGCGCCGCTCACGTCGTCCCAGGTGACCCGGATCTCCCTCAGGCTGATCGCCACCGCCTCGGGGTTCTGCGGAGCCGGCAGCTTCACGGTGATGGTCTTCGAGATGCTTTCCTTGCTCAGGACCTCGGTGGTGGTCTTCGGCGCGATGTAGTAGGTGAACACGCGGAAGGTGTACGTCCCGCCGACGGTGAGGTACTTGCTCAGGTATTCGGTCTTGTCCGCGCCCTTCACATACTCGTCGGTCGTAGAGCCGTCCGGATTCTCGCGCACGACATAGTAGCCGGTGACAAAGCCGGTGCCCTTTTCCGGCGCAGACCAGGTCAGCTTGGCATTCGTGGTGGCGATCATCTCGATGTCCAGATCCTCCGGCGGATACGGACACATCTGCGCCTTCACGATATCGTCGGAGGGCAGGCTCAGGTTGATGCCGCCGCTGCCGTCGCTGTAACGGGCGCGAATGCGGAAGGAATACGTGCGGCCAATCTCCAGGTCCTTGATCGTCACACTGGTCTCGCCCGCAGCGACCTTCTCAGAATCCGAGGTCGAGGAGGTGAACGGATTGTCACCGTAGCCGTACTCGATCAGGTAGCCCTCGTCCGCATCAGTTGCCTTCCAGGTCAGGGTAACCGTCTCATTCGTCTGTTCCTTGAGCGAGAAGCCCTGGATCTGCTGCATGGGCGGCGCAAACTCCATCATCCCATCGCCCGGGAAGCCGGGGATTTCCTGTATCAGCCCGTCCGCGGGAAGCTCCGGGTTCTCCACGCCCTGCTCGCCCTCGGCAGGCTCACCCTCTGCGGGCTGCTCGTCGGCGGGCTGCCCTTCGGCAGGCTGCCCGTCGGCAGGCTGCCCGTCGGCAGGCTGCTCGTCGGCAGGCTGCTCGTCGACAGGCTGCTCGTCGGCAGGCTGCTCGTCGGCAGGCTTCTCGTCGGCAGGCTTCTCGTCGGCAGGCTTCTCATCGACGGGCTGCTCGTCGGCAGGCTTCTCGTCGGCGGGCTGCTCGTCGGCAGGCTTCTCGTCGGCAGGCTGCTCGTCGGCAGGCTGCCCGTCGGCAGGCTTCTCATCGACGGGCTGCTCGTCAGCAGGCTCGTCCTTCACAGGCTCCTCCTGCTTCGGCTCCTCCTTGGCAGGCTCCTCCTGCTTCGGCTCCTCCTTGGCAGGCTCCTCCTGCTTCGGCTCCTCCTTGGCAGGCTCCTCCTGCTTCGGCTCCTGCTTAACAGGCTCTTCCTTGGTATCTTTCTTCGCATCTTCCGCAGACTCTTCTGCCGCCGCTGCGACCGATACGCTCCCCTCGTCGCTCTGCGCATCCCCGCCCTCGGCGAAGACGTTCAGCGGCATGCTCGACATGAGCATAACCAGCACGAGGAATAGACTCAGGTACTTCTTCATCACTGTCGCATCTCCCTTTCTTCATTTCCGCTGACAGAATCATCAGGGCCCGGTTTCCGGGTCTGCGGTCATAACCGTTGTAATTCACTAAAACTCAACTGCATACAATGAGGCCGCAGAATCATCACGGCTTTATTATAAACCAGTCAGGAAATTATTTCAAGTGTTAAATAAAAATTAACACTTTTTCTTTCTTTTCGCAATGTTTCTTCATAATTTACCGTGCTGCGCCTCATTTTCCTCCCCCGGGACGACAAAAGCCGGGGCATTTCACCTCGGCTTTTGCAAAAACTCAGGACAGGAGCAGCTTGTCGCTGTTGAGCTGCTGGCCAGCGGCCTGCTCGAACAGGCCCATCAGGTCTGCGCGGGTCAGGCGCTTTTTCTCCTCGCCCGCCACGTCCACCACGACGCGGCCCTCGTGCATCATGATCAGGCGGTTGCCCATCTCGATGGCGTCCTTCATGTTGTGGGTGATCATCAGCGCGGTCAGCTTCTGCTCGGCGATGATCTTCGCGCTCAGCTCGAGCACCTTGGCCGCAGTCTTCGGGTCGAGCGCGGCGGTGTGCTCGTCCAGCAGCAGCAGCTTCGGGGTGCGCAGCGTGGCCATGAGCAGCGTCAGCGCCTGGCGCTGGCCGCCGGAGAGCAGGCCCACCTTGCTGGCCATGCGATCCTCCAGGCCCAGGCCGAGCTTGCTGAGCTGCTCGCGGTACATCTCCCGCTCCATGCTGCTGATGCCCCAGCGCAGGCCGCGGCTCTGGCCGCGGCGCATCGCCAGCGCCATGTTTTCTTCTATATTCATGGTGGCGGCGGTGCCGGTCATCGGATCCTGGAACACGCGGCCCAGGTACTGCGCGCGCTTGTACTCCGGCAGGCGCGTCACGTCGATGCCGCCGATCTCGATGGTGCCGCGGTCGACAGGGAACACGCCCGCCACCGCGTTGAGCATGGTGGACTTGCCCGCGCCGTTGCCGCCGATGACGGTCGCGAAGTCGCCGGGGTTCAGGTGCAGCTGCACGTCGGCGAGCGCCGTCTTTTCGGTGATCTGGCCGCGATTGAACGTCTTGGCGATGTGATTGATCTTGAGCATGGCGTTAGTCCTCCTTATCCTTGCGGCTCTTTGAGAAGTACTTCGCCTTCCAATACGGCGTCGCCAGGAAGACCGCGACGACCGCCGCCGTCAGCAGCTTGAGGTCGTTGGTATTCAGGCCCAGCCAGAGCACGATCTGGATGACAATATAATAGAGGATAGCGCCCACGGACACGGCCAGCAGCTTCAGGCCGAAGTTCTGGAAGATCCTCGAGAAGACGACCTCGCCGATGATCACCGCGGCCAGGCCGATGACGATCGCGCCGCGGCCCATGCTCACGTCCGCAAAGCCCTGGAACTGCGCCAGCAGCGCGCCGGCCAGCGCGACAATGCCGTTGGAGAGCATGAGGCCCAGCACGGTGTTCACGCTGGTGTTGATGCCCTGCGCACGGGCCATATTGCGGTTTGCGCCGGTCGCGCGCAGGGAGCAGCCCAGCTCCGTGCCGAAGAACCAGTACAAAAGCGCAATCAGGCAGACCGTGAAGATCGCCAGGATGAGGATGGGATTCTCCAGGCTCAGCACGCGCGCGTTGCGCGAGGAGACGAGCATGGTGTACTTGTTCACGCTCAGGGCGACGTTGGCCTTGTTGCCCAGGATGCGCAGGTTGATGGAATACAGCGCCAGCTGGGTAAGAATACCGGAGAGAATCGCCGGAATGCCCATGAAGGTGTGCAGCGCGCCGGTGACAAAGCCCGCGAGCATGCCCGCAACGAACGCGGCCAGCAGCGCCACCCAGACGTTGCAGCCGCCGATGATGAGCATCGCGGCCACCGCGCCGCCGGTGGCAATGGAGCCGTCCACCGTCAGATCCGCCACATCGAGGATCCGATAGGTGATGTACACGCCAATGGCCATCAGGCCCCAGATCAGGCCCTGAGATACCGCGCCCGGGAGCGCGTTGAGCAGCTTGACAATCTCCACAGAGAGCGTCCTCCTTGTCGGTTTGTTTGATCCTGTGAAACAAAGCGAAGCCAAGAAAGAGGCTGCCCTCTTCCTTGGCTGATTTCGCTTGGCAGGCGCTTACTCGATGGCGACGTAGTCCGCCGGAACCACGATATCAAGCGCGGCAGCGTTCTGCGCGTTGACCTTCTTGGTGAACTGCGGCGCGTACTGGATCGGCATCGCGGAGATATCCGCGCCGTTGGCGAGGATCTCGTAAGCCATCAGGCCGGTGGCGTAGCCGATGT
>JBJEYK010000128.1:0-7277 GCA_051886775.1 Candidatus Ventricola sp.
CATGGCCATGCGCAGCGAGAGGGTCTCCACATCCACGCCCTCACCGGAGCGCAGCGTGTCGAGGAGGGACGGACGGTCCTCCCCTGCCTCCTCCAGGGACAGCGCATCCCGCATGCCGTACAATTCGCGAAGCGTGCGGCGCATCTCGCCCAGGATCCACGGCACCGCGTAGGTGATCAGGCGGACGCCGCGGGCGGGATCGTAGCGCTCCAGCGCCTGCAGCAGCCCCACATATCCCGCCTGCACCAGCTCCGCGTGCGCGCTGGCCGGGCAGCACAGTCGGCCCGCAAGCGCATGCAGCAGACGGGCGTGCGCCGAGAGCAGCGCCTCCACCGCCTGTGCGTCCCCCTGCCGCGCGCGCAGGACGAGGGCGTCCTCCTGCGCGTCACAGGGCTTCATCGTCCTGCAGCAGCCGCGTCATGCGCACGGTGGTACCGCTGCCTGGCGCGGAATACACCTTTACGCCGTCCATGAACGACATCATCAGCGAGAAGCCCATGCCCGTGCGCTCCCTGTCCGGCTGCGTCGTAAAGAAGGGCTGCATGGCCTGCTCCACATCCGCGATGCCGCAGCCGAAATCCTCGACCTCGATCTCCAACTGCCGGTCGTTCAGCGCTGCGCGCAGCACGATGCGCCCGTCGTCCTTGCCGTCGTAGGCGTGCACAATAGCGTTGGTCACCGCCTCGCTGACGGCGGTTCTCACCTCGGAGACGATGCTCAGCGTGGGATTTGCCTGGACGAGAAACGCACTGATCACCATCCGCGCAAACGCCTCGTTCTCCGCAATGCTCAAAAAGCTCAGTTCCATCTGATTCTTCATGCGTTTTCCTGCCTCTCTGCCGGTTCAAGGCCAATGATGCGATGCAGGCCAGCCATGTGAAACAGCCGATCCACCGGCGGGTGCAGCCCCATGGCGCTCACCCGTCCGCCGCGAGCCTTCATCGTCTTGTATCGTCCGATGATCATACCGATGCCGGAGCTGTCCATGAAGCTGACGGCTGAAAAATCGAGGATCAGATGCCGGATGCCCGGGTCGCGCAGCAGCGCTTCCAGCTCCTTACGAAGCTGCTGCGCGCAGCAATCGTCGATTTCGCCTGTGAGCGAGACGATCAGCGCATCCTGACGCCGTTTGGATTGAATCATAGGCACGCCTCCTGACAGCATTCGTGATCACTTCCATCTATATATATGACGCCTACCCGGACGCATGCCTGTTTACACGCATAGATTGCGCATTTCGGGGAAAAAGAAAGACGAGACAGCGAACAGGCGGCAGGAGGCATTGAGCATGAAGAAGACGACAAGGCGCATCTTGATCGCTGCCGCGGCGCTGCTTTTCGTGCTGCTGGCGCTGGGCGCCGCCTTCTTTGTGGCGTTCGACGTGGCGAGCTGGCAGCGGCTTGATCCCGCTAAATTGCACGCGCTGTCGCAGACCTCCTCGGTCTATGGGAGCGACGGCGAGCTTCTCAGCGAGGTGCGCGGCACGGAAAACCGCACGCTGGTTTCACTGGACGCCATCCCGCGGCACACGCAGCTGGCGTTCATCGCGGCGGAGGACCTGCGCTTCTACGCCCATCGCGGCATCGATATCTACCGCATCTTCGGCGCGATCCGCAGCAACCTGCGCAGCGGCACGCTGGCTGAGGGAGCCAGCACCATCACCCAGCAGCTGGCGAAGCTGACGCACCTGAGCGCGGAGAAGACCATCCGCAGGAAGCTCGAGGAAATCTCCCTTGCCCTGCAAATCGAGCGGCAGTACAGCAAGGACGAGATTCTGGAGCTTTATCTGAATACCGTTTACTTTGGCCGCGGCGCATACGGCGTGCAGGCTGCATCGCGCGCGTATTTCGGCGTGGACGCATCAGAGCTGACGCTGGCGCAGAGCGCCTGCCTGGCGGCGACGATCAAGGCGCCCTCGGCCTATGCCCCGCACATCAGCCCGGAAAACAACAAAAACCGCCGGCAGTATATCCTGAGTACCATGGCGGAAAACGGATTGATCACCAAGGAGGAATGCGACGAGGCCAAGGCGGAGCGCGTCTGGGTGCTGGCCGAGCAGCAGGAGACACAGGTGTACAGCTGGTATGTCGACGAGGTGCTGCGCGAGAGCAGCGCGCTGCTGGGGCTGACCACGGACGAGGTCATCAGGGGCGGATTCTCAATCTACACCGCCTTTGACGCGAGGCTGCAGGGAATCGCCGACGAGGTGTACGCCAACGCCGGCGCCTTCCCCGCCAACGCCTCAGACGGCACGCCAATACAGAGCGCCATGGCTGTCCTGGACACGGGCACCGGAGCCGTCCGCGCCATGATCGGCGGGCGGGATTACGCCGTCAAGCGCGGGCTGAACCGCGCCACGCAGATGCGCAGGCAGCCCGGCTCCGCGCTCAAGCCGCTGGCCGTGTATGGGCCTGCGCTCGAGCTGGGCTACACGACCGCCTCCGTACTGCTGGACGAGAAAACCACCTTTGCCGGCGGCTACACGCCGCGCAACGCCGGCGACCGCTACTATGGCCGCGTGACCCTGCGCACCGCTGTGCGCAACTCGCTCAACACCACCGCCGTGCGCCTGCTGGAGGAGATCGGCATCGACCGCTCCGTCGCCTACCTGAACCGGATGGGCATTCCCACACAGGACAGCGACCGCAACCTCTCGCTGGCGCTTGGCTCGATGACCTACGGCGTCACGCCGGTGGAGCTGGCCGCGGCCTATGTGCCCTACGCCAACGGCGGCGTCTATCACGAGCCATACTGCGTGGAAAAAATCGTCTCCTCCGGCGGGGAGACGGTTTTCCGCCGGGAGACGGAGGGCAAGCGCGTCATCTCCGCGCAGAATGCGTACCTGATGACCTCGCTGCTGCAATCGGTGGTCACCAACGGTACGGGCACGCGCATGCTCGCGGCCAACCTCCCCGTCGCCGGCAAGACGGGCACCGTCTCCATGACCGGCGGCAACCGCGATATCTGGATGGCCGCCTACAATCCGGAGCTGTCCGTGGCTGTGTGGATGGGCTTTGACAACACCGACGCCCAGCACAAGATTCCCAACGGCATCACCGGCGGCAAGAACCCCGCCTCCGTCGCCGCGTCGTTCTTCAAGAGCGCGTACGCGGACAGGGACAAGCCGGATTTCACCGTGCCCGACGGCATCGTCTGGCTGACGCTGGATCAGCGCGCGATCACGGCGCGCGGCTCGGTCATGCTGGCCAGCGATTCCACACCCAAGGCGTATCGCCTGAGCGAGGTGTTCGCCGCAAGCAACCGTCCCTACGCCGTGTCCGATATCTGGAACGCGCCGGACGCGCCCTCGTCCTTCTACGTCGCGCACGACGCCAACGGCTTCCCGGAGCTGCACTTCAGGGCCACCAGCCCGGCGCGTTACCGGATTCAGCGCGACGCGGTGGGCGAATCCGTGATCCTCACGGAGATTGTCGGCAGCGCCGGGCAGAGCCTGACGTACAGCGACTATTCCGCCCGGCCCGGCGTACTGTACACCTACCGGATCATCCCCATCCACGAGGAGCTGCTGCAGCAGGGCATCTGGCTGGAGGGCAAGCAGGCTGTGCAGCTGGCGCAGGTTGCCTCGTCCCCGGGCGGAGGCTTCCTGGCTGGGCTGCGCAGCCTGATCCCGGCGCTCTCCATACAGCAAGGCGAATAAAGCAAGCCCTCAGGCGTCCGACTGCTGCGTGCAGGCCGGATGCCTGAGGGCGTATGGTTTCGTGTGTAGGGGCGCTCATGCGCCCAGCTGCGCGAGCTTTTCGTCGATCAGCTCGGGCGTAGCGTAATTCAGGGGCGAGAAGAAGCCCTTGCGCGCCGTCTTCAGGTGCTGCACGGCCTTCTCGTTGTCGCCCGACTCGATGGCGTACAGCGCAAGGAAGTAATTGGTGTCAATCGCGTTCGGCTTGGCGGCAATGGCGCGGTCGAAGTAGGTCCTGGCCGTCTCCTTGTCGCCCAGCAAGCGGTAATAGCTCTGGGCCAGATTGTCCAGGAAGACGGGATCGCTGTCGTCGTATTCCAGCGCCGCTTGATTGAAGCGGACGGCCTCCTGCGCGTCGCCCTGCTCAATTTTGAGGTAGCCGATGATGCTGTACATCGCGCTGTTCTGCGTGTGGCGGAATTCATCCTCCAGGATTTCCATTGCGCGGTCGAGGTGCCCCTTTTTCCAGAGAATGATCGCGTAGTTCACATGCAGATCAACCCGCTGTTCCTTGGTCAGGCCCGGCTGCTTTTCCATCTTCTTGAGCACCTCGAGCGCCTTGTCAAACTGCCCCACGCGGATGAGCAGCACGCTGTACCCGCGCAGCAGCCGGGGCTTGTCCATTCCCTTGGCATAGGCGGCTTCATACAGCGGCAGCGCCTCGCGATACTTTCCCTTTCCGTGCAGGGTCAGCGCCTTGCCGCCCTGCCAATTGCCCATCAAGCTCATGTGTCTGTCTCCTTCCGATTCATTTTGCGTTTCAGCCGGGCGATCCGCTTGCGGAGCTGCTCGGTTTGCTGTTCGTCCGCGCCCCATAGCGGCGCGGTATTGAGGGTGTAGCGCAGCGCGCCTGTGGCATAGCCAAGCGCGCGCGGCAGATCCCGGGCGACATGCTCGTAGTACTTGGCCAGCTCCAGATACGGCCAGACGCCCCCCGCGCCGCCGGCGATCATCTCCTGACAGGTTTTGACGGTTGCTGCCCAGTCCTTGTCCCGCTTGTAGCTGATGGCCAGGTGCAGCTGCGCCTGCGCGCCCAGCGTGCTGTGGCCGAGGATGCGGAAGCAGCTGCGCGCGCGCTCGGTGTGCCCGCCGCGCATGAGCGTCCTGCCCACGCCGAAGACATCCTCGGGATGCGAGAGTAGCTGCGGCGAGCGAAACGCCGCGCACAGCGCCGCGGTCAGGCTGACCAGGCTGCGCACGTCCTCCAGATTGTGGCGGAGCACGTCTTCCAGCAGGGCAAATTCGCGGGTTTGGATGTAGCTGAAGTAGCGCTGGGGCACCTGCGCGCCGGGCAGATCGTCCTCCCGGCGCACGCCGAGGACGGCCTCCTCCAGCGAAGCGAGATTGCAGCGCCCCAGCCGGAGCTTGTACACCCTGCGCGCGGCGTGCAGCAGATCCAGATGCGGCATCTGCGTGACCGGCAGGCGGATGCGCGCCATGATCAGCCTCGATTCCAGCAGCGGCAGGTCGAAGCTCTTGCCGTTGAAGGTGACCAGCGTGTCAAAGCGGCGCAGCAGCGCGGCGATCTCCGCCAGCATGGCCGCCTCCTCGCCGTAGTCGCGCATGACGTACTGGCGGATGACCAGGCTGCGCCCGGTGAGGAAGCCCACGCCGATTTCAAACGCGACGGTGCCCGCGCCGCCGCTCAGGCCGGTTGTCTCCGTGTCCAGGAAGAGCACGCGGCGGATGTCCCATGCCTCGCCGGTGAAGCGCGGATCGACCGCACGGATCTCCTCCAGCGTCGTCTGCTCGATTGAGCGCAGCGCGTCCAGCGGGGTGATCGTCTCCCGGCAGAAGAACGGCTCGGCTGCCGGTGGCACCGCGCTGCGCGCCGCGGCGGGCCTGGAGGACACCGCCATGAGCTTCTCGCGCAGGTTCCTCATAGCGCCATCAGCCTTTCGGTGAGCAGCAGCGCTGTCTGCTTGCCGCGCTCGCCCACCTCTGCGCGCGGCCCCACGCAGGACGGACAGCCCGCCTCACAGGGGCAGGCCGCGATTAGTGCGTGCACGTCGCCAAAGATCAGGCTGCGCATGCCGTACACGCGCTCGCTCAGGCCGATGCCGCCGGCGTAGTTGTCGAAGACCAGGATCGTCGGCAGCTTGGTGAACGGGTCGCGCACGCGATACTGCACGCAGATATCGCCCGGCGCGCACATCAGGTACAGCGGGATGATCTGGCGCAGCGCGTTGGCGATGCCCAGCATACCGCCCTGCAGATCGTCCATGGACAGGCCGGCGGTCAGCGATTCATCCAGCGCCCACCAGCAGGCGTTGGTCGGCATCTCCAGCTCCGGCAGATCGACCGGCCCGAAGCCAAGCGTCTCCTGCGTATCGAGCTTGAACTTCTTGAACATCGTGACCAGCCAGGTGACCAGCACCTCGCCGTAGGCCAGCGAGCCGCTGCCCAGCGGCTGCTCCTTGAGCACGTCGAGCACTCTGACGCTGGTGTTGAGATCGGCGTCGGTGTAGTAATCCACGTCCACACTGCGGACGTACGCCTTTTTCTCCGTGAAATCGAGCTTCTCCACCTGGTACTGCTGGCCCTCGTGCATGTAGATGGCGTGCTCGTGCAGCAGCATGGGCACTGTGTAGCGGTCCATCTCGCCGATGACATTGCGGTGCTCCGGCCTGGTGATGTCGATGATCAGGAAGTTTTCGCTGGTCACGGAGCGCAGAGACAGATCCGCTGCCGGGAATTCCTCCGCCATCCAATAAAACCGACCGTCGGTCTTGTGAAGAATCTGCTCCTCGCACAGGTACTCGAGCAGCTCGGCGGTGGACACACCCTCGGCGTAGGCCTCGCCCTCCTCGAAGGGCAGCTCATAGGCTGCGCACTTGACGTGATTGAGCAGCACATACAGATTGTCCGGATGCACGAGCGCCTGCTCCGGCGAATGACCAAAGAAGTATTCGGGATGCGTCACGATGTACTGATCCAGCGCGGAGGACGAGGCGACCACGATCGTCAGCGCGGTATTCTTCCTGCGGCCTGCGCGACCGGCCTCCTGCCATGTGCTGGCGATGGAGCCGGGATAGCCGCACATCACGCAGGCGTCCAGCTGGCCGATGTCGATGCCCAGCTCCAGCGCGTTGGTGGAGACGACTGCACGGATTTCGCCCCTTCGCAGCCCGCGCTCAATCTCCCGGCGCAGCGTGGGCAGATAGCCGCCGCGATAGCCGCGCACGCGCCCGGCGTTTCCCAGCGGGTCGCGCACGCGCTCCTTGAGATGGCGCGTAAGCACCTCGACCGTCAGGCGCGATTTGCCAAAGACGATCGTGGGGATGTCGTTGTCCACCAGCATGCTGCTGATGCGCAGCGTCTCCTGCAGAACGGACTTGCGCACGCCAAGCTGGCGATTGACGACCGGAGGATTGTAGAACACCACATGCCGTTCACCGCTGGCCGCGCCGCTTTGGTCGATCAGCTCCACCGGCCTGCCGGTGAGCGTGCGTGCCAGCTCCGCCGGGTTGGCAATGGTTGCCGAGCAGCAGATGAACTGCGGATTGGAGCCGTAGAACCGGCACAGGCGCAGCAGCCTGCGGATGACGTTGGCCAGATTGGAGCCGAACACGCCGCGATA